>JANQGN010000526.1 GCA_028277295.1 Rhodospira sp. | reverse complement strand
CCGATCCTGGGCGACACGGTCGAGGGATATCAGGTGATCACCCTGGGCGTGATCGTCGCCAGCCTGTACGGGCTGCTGTACGCGGGCGCGCGCAAGCGGCGGGCCGCCGTCTCGTCGGGATGACGCACGCCGTCCGCTCGCCTTATGCACCGAACCGATTGTCCCTCGGGAAGCCGCGCGGGGGCAGGCGACCGGTTTGGGCGCGGGTGCCCAGCCAGGGAGCGAGGTCTGTCTCGGTGCGCGTGCGTTCGCCGATCTTCCAGCGTAGGCCGTCGGCCAGGCGGAACACCAGGACGTCGGTCAGGCGCGCATCCTTCATGCGTTGCAACAGCACGCCCCGGCCCTTGGCCATCACCGGCACCTGCTCCAGCGGGAACACCAGCAGCTTGCGGTGCGTGCCCACCACGGCCACGTGATCGCCGGGCGTGCCGTCGCCGTCCGGATCCAGCGGCCGACAAACCGTCGCCATGGCCTCGTCCGCGAGGGTCAGCACCTGCTTGCCGGCCTTGGTCTGGCCCAGGCAATCGGCCTCCTCGACCACGAAGCCGCGCCCGTCCGAGGCCGCTAGCAGCAGCTTCCCGCCCGGCCGATGCACCCGCAGGGCCACCAGGGCGGCGTCGTTGGGAACGTCGACGATCAGGCGCACCGGCTCGCCGAAACCGCGCCCGCGCGGCACGCGGTCCCCGGCGATGGTGTAGACCCGCCCGTTAGAGGCCAGCAGCAGCAGCTTGTCCGTGGTCTGCGCCCTGGTCACCGTATGCAGACCATCGCCGTCCTTGAACTTGAGATCGCCCAGGTCGTCGACATGGCCCTTGAGGGCGCGGATCCAGCCCATGGCGGAGAGGATGACGGTGATCGGCTCCCGCTCGACCATCGCGTCCACGGGCACCTCGATCGCCGCCGGCGGCTGGCCCAGCACCGTCCGCCGCCGCCCCAGCTCGGTGCCCTGGCCAAAGGCATCGCGGATCCCCCGGATCTCGTCGCTCACCCGCGCCCAGCGCAGGGCCGGGTCCGAGAGCAACGTCTCGAGCGCCGCCTGTTCCTCGGTCAGGGCGGCGTGCTCCTTGCGGATCTCCATCTCCTCCAGCTTGCGCAAGGAGCGCAGGCGCATGTTCAGGATGGCCTCGGCCTGAACGTCCGTCAGGTCGAAGGTGTCGATGAGCACGGCCTTGGGGTGGTCCTCCTCGCGGATGATGCGGATCACCTCGTCCAGGTTCAGGTAGGCGATCAGATAGCCACCCAGCACCTCCAGCCGGTGGGCGATCTTGTCCAGCCGGTGACGGGTGCGCCGCACCAGCACCTCGTGACGGTAGTCCAGGAACGCCTGGAGCACCTCGCGCAGGTCCATGACGCGCGGCACACCGTCGGCGTCCAGCACGTTCATGTTGAGGTTGAAGCGGGTCTCCAGTTCGGTCTGGCGGAAGAGTTGCTCCATCAGCGTGGCCGGGTCGACGCCACGGTTGCGCGGCTCCAGCACGATGCGCACGTCCTCGGCCGACTCGTCGCGCACGTCGCCCAGCATCGGCACCTTACGATTGACCACCAGGTCGGCGATGCGCTCGATCAGCTTGGTCTTCTGCACCTGATAGGGGATTTCCGTTATCACGATGCGGAACAGGCCGTGGGTGAGTTTCTCGACCGTCCAGCGCGCGCGCAGGCGGAAGGCACCCCGCCCGGTGCGGTAGGCTGACAGGATGGCCTCGGGCGCCTCGACCAGTTCACCGCCTGTGGGGAAGTCCGGCCCCGGCAGGCGGGCCACCAGGTCGGCGATGGGCGCGTCCCGGTGGTCGATCAGATGCAGCAGGGCATCACAGATCTCGCCCGCGTTGTGCGGCGGGATATTGGTGGCCATGCCCACCGCGATCCCCTGGGCGCCGTTGGCCAGCAGGTTGGGGAAGGCCGCCGGCATCACCCGGGGCTCG
>JANQGN010000517.1 GCA_028277295.1 Rhodospira sp. | reverse complement strand
TGCAGCACAGCCACCGGCAGGCGCAGCCGGCCGCGCGCCGGGCCGCCGGGGTCAATAGCGGTGGTGACCACGCCGCAGGTGGCGTGTTCGTGCGCCGGTACCGGGGTTGGACAGGGGGCGTGCTCGAAGGCGGCGGTGGCCTGGTCGAGGTCCCAGGCGCGGGCGGCGCTCGACGCGGCGACCGTGACCAGCAGGACCAGGATCAGGCTCGACAGGACAAAAACCGACGATGCGCGGCGGTCACGGCGTGGGACGGTCGGAAGAGCGGCAACCGGCATGAAGGACCTCCGGCAGGCGACGGAACGGGCGGCGTCCCGTCCGCCGGTCCGCCTGCCCGGCCGCACCCCTGTGCGCGAGGGTCCACCGATCACGTCGAGGGCGGCGGCGTGACGTCCACCATGCCCGCGTCTGCCCGATCGTCATTGTCCGGCGCCCCCAGGGCCGGCGCGCCGACGTCGCGCACGTCGCGGAGCGCGGGATCCTCGCCGCGCCGGTACAGGGTGATGCCGATGGCCAGGCCGCCCGGTTTCTCCGGATCGCCGATCATGACATGGACCGGTCCCTCGTCCCGCTCCAGGGCGTCGCGCATGTCCCGGGCCACCTGACCGGCGTCCCGGACAGCCTGGGCCATCTGCGTGCTGACCGTCATGGGGGCGGCGAAGGGCAGCATGGCCAGAGACATGAGGGCCTGTGCTGGATGGGTGTCCGGCGGACCCGAGGGGGCGGTGTCGGCCGAGTCGCCGCTGGTTCGGGGGGCGGCCCCGGGCCGCGCGCCCGCGAACGGAAAGAAGGCCGCGAACGGCCCCGCGAACGGGGCCACGAAGGGCACCGGCGGGACGAAGGCAAAGGGGAAGAACGGAAAGACAGGAAACATGGAGCGGGGTCTCCTCGTGCGCGGTCGCGCCCCACGCTGCCTGGCGTCGCCCGGGACGGGGACGGCCGGTGCGTGGGTGTATCCGCGAACTCAGGGCTCGTGTCACGGTGCGCCACCCCGCCGATTCTGTCCAGAAACAAATGCGTCCCGCGTCCCGCCGTGACTGGTGCCGTCGCCGCATGGCAATCCCATGACACGTTGGGGAAATTCCCGCCACAAGGGGGTGACCCTTGGGGGGCATTGCCGCTATGATACAAACGCGGATGTTTGAGAACCCGTTTCGTCGGAGGGTCTCGTCACGGCCTTGACATGGGACTCCCGTCCCATGCGCTGGTGACCGCTCCGGCCACGCCGCACCGATCCGGCCCCACCCTGGTCGTGTCCAGAGGGGGCGCCGGAGCCGCCAGCAGGAGGGGATATGCCCATCGCGACCCAAGTGCCAGCGCCCGCCTTGCCTTGGGCGGGGCAGGATCTTTTGGCCATCATCTGCGACCTGGATGGGGTGATCACCGACACCGCCGCCGTCCACGCCACCGCCTGGAAGGACCTGTTCGACGGCTATTTGCGCGCCCACGCGGCGCGGACCGGCGGTTCGTTCGTGCCGTTCACCGAGGCCGACTATCTGGCGCACGTGGACGGCAAGCCCCGCTACGATGGGGTGCGGGATTTCCTGGCGGCGCGCGGGATCGCCCTGCCGGAGGGGACTCCCGAGGACGCCTCGGACGCCGAAACGGTCTGCGGCCTGGGCAATCGCAAGAACAATGCCTTCAACGATGTGATCGACCGAGACGGAGTGACCGTGTTCCGGGGCGCGGTGGCGCTGGTGCGCACCCTGGCCGAGGCCGGCTGGCGGACCGCGGTGGTTTCGTCGTCCAAGAACTGCGGGCCGGTGCTGGAACGGTCGGGCCTCGGCGACCTCTTCGAGGTGATGGTGGACGGCCTGTATGCCGCCGACGCCGGTCTCCCCGGTAAGCCGGCGCCGGATACCTATCTGGAAGCCGCGCGCCTGATCGATGTGGCGCCGGGGTGCGCGGTGATGGTCGAGGATGCCATCGTCGGCGTGCAGGCCGGGCGTGATGGCGGTTTCGGCGTGGTGGTGGGCATCGATCGCGGTGCCGGTGCCGACGCCCTGCGCGACAACGGCGCGCACGTCGTGGTCAAGGACTTGGGAGACCTGCTTCGTGACGACTGAGCCCCGTTCGCGCCCCGCCATGCGCAATGTCCGTGAGCTGCCCCATGCCCTGGAGGACTTCGAGGCCCTTGTCGGGGGCCTTCAAGGCGCGGCGCCGGCCATCTTCCTGGATTACGACGGCACGCTGACGCCGATCGTTGACCGGCCGGAGAATGCCATCCTGTCGGCCGAGGGCCGGGCGGTGGTGGATGCCCTCGCGAAACGGCTGCCGGTGGCCGTGGTCAGCGGCCGCGACCGGCCCGACGTGGAGGCGCTGGTGGGCATCGACAGCCTGATCTTCGCCGGCAGCCATGGCTTCGACATCCGCACGCCTGAGGCGGGGGTGCTGGCCCTGGAGGGCATCGGCGATCACACGGCGCTGATGGATCAGGTCGAAAGCCTGCTCAAGACGGGCCTGGACCCCATCGACGGCGCCCTGGTGGAGCGGAAGCGGTTCTCGGTGGCCGCCCATTATCGCCTGGTGGCCGACACCCACTACCCCACCTTCCGCGCGGTGCTGGACCGGTTGTTGGAGACGGTGCCGGGGCTGAAGGAAAAGCCGGGCAAGAAGGTCTTCGAGATCCAGCCGGCCATCGACTGGGACAAGGGCAAGGCGGTGGCGCATCTGCTGTCCACCCTGAAGCTGGACGACGCCGGCCAC
>JANQGN010000515.1 GCA_028277295.1 Rhodospira sp. | reverse complement strand
ATCAGGCGCTGACCCTGACCGATGACACGGTGATCACCCTGCCGGACCCGCCGGCCGGGTTTGGCTACGCGGTGACCCTGAAGCTGATCCAGGACGCCATCGGCGGGCGCACCCCGGCCTTCCAGATGGCCGACGCCACCCCGGCGCGCTGGGCCAGCGGGGCCGCGCCGACCTGGCGGACGAACCCCGAGGCGATCGACCGGGTCATCCTGGACCACGACGGTACCGACCTCATCGCGACTCACGCGGGGGCGGTCATGGGACTGGTCCCGCTGGCCTCGTGGGTGCCCGAGCCAGCGCACCTGATTGGCGTGTTTCCCTTCGCCACCGATTTCGAGAACAAGGTCTCGGGGCTGGGCGCGACGCCGGGGGCGACGTCGGCGATCACATCGACACGCGGCAAGGTCTACCCACACGCCGCCGAATTCCTCGGGCGGACCACGGACGTGGTGACTTTGTCGTCCTTCCCAACCGTGTCGTCCAAGGCGACAATCGCGTTCTGGCATTATCGGGTCGCGGGAAACAATGGCGGCGCCTTCGCCGCTGAGTATGGCTCGGGAAACATCCCGGACCATTGGGCCGTCGGTCACATCAACGACACCGGTAAGATTCGATACTATCCCTGCGTGAGCACCACGGGCCACACTCTACCTTCGGACGTCTGGCAGTGGGTCCTGTTCAATGTGCACGACAACACGGCCACCCTGTGGATTGACGGCGTCCAGGTGATCACGACGTCGTCCGCGAACGTCGTGGGCCGTGCGCCGATCGCCGCGTACCTGGGCGACTATGCGACGAATAACCAGCACTTCCCGTTCCGTGGAAGCCTTCAGGACGTCCTTGTCTGGAACGGCGTGGCCCTTGACGGCGCCGCGCTGGGCGTGCCGACCACCGCCGCCTGGGCGGGATAGCCGGCGCCCCCGCCCCCGCCGGTTCGCGAACCCCGCCACGCCTGCCCCTTCCGCGCCCATGGAGATGCTTATGTCCGATCCCCCGCGCCCGCCTTCCGAGGGCGGCGGGCTGGAGTGGTGGATCAGCGCCATCGCCCCGGCGGCCTGGCTGTTGCTGGTCGCCGCGCTCGGCCGGCTGCATCAGCATCACCGCCAGGCCCGCCTGGGCCACCGGCGGCTGCTGTCCTGGTCGCTGCTGTGGGAGGTGCCCACCGCCGCCCTGTGCGCCGTGCTGGGGGCCGGGGCGGCGGACGGGCTGGGGGTGTCGCTGGACAGCCCCGCCGCCGCCGCGCTGGTCGGCGTTGTCTCGCTGCTGGGGCCGAGGGGCGTGGAAGCCTCCGTCGCCAGCGCCCTGGAGGCCCACGGCCTGCGCGTCCACGCGGCGCTGCGGCGCCCCGAGACGCCGCCCGGCCCCGACACCACGACGGAGCCACCGCCATGAGCCCCGTGCGTCCCTCCACGGCCGTCCTGCGCGCCGTCGCCCGCGCGCCGGGCCGCCCGGATCCCCGCCAGGCGGCCCTCATCGCCGGCGTCGCCGCGGCCGCGCCCCTGGTGCTGCCGGGCCACGGCCTCGACACGCCGCGCCGCCTGGCGCATTTCCTGGCCCAGATCGCGCACGAATCCGACGGCTTCCGCGCCACCGAGGAGTACGCCTCCGGCGCCGCCTACGAGGGCCGCCGCGACCTGGGCAACACCCGGCCCGGCGACGGCCGCCGCTATAAGGGGCGTGGCCTGCTGATGCTCACCGGACGGGCCAACTATCGCCTCTACGGGCGCCTGACCGGCCAGCCACTGGAGGCCGCGCCCGCGCGCGCCGCCGCGCCCGCGCTGTCGCTGGAGATCGCCGCCCTCTACTGGACCCGGCGCGGGCTCAACCGGCGCGCCGACCGCGACGACCTCCGGGCCATCACCCGGGCCATCAACGGCGGGGTCAACGGCCTGTCCGATCGGCGGGAGAGGCTGGGCCGCGCCCGCGTCGCCCTGGCGCAACAGCGCCTCGCCGATCTGGGCCTCGACCCCGGGCCGGTCGATGGCCTGTGGGGCGCGCGCACCACCGCCGGCCTGGGCGCCTTCCGCGCCGCCGCCGGCCTGCCGGCCACGCGGGACCGCGCCGAGGCGCTCGCCCGCCTGTGGGAGACGGCGCCGTGAGCGAGTCCCCGGACACCGCCCCCCACCTCTCCCCACCGCCACACCCCCGGGCGAGCCGCGTCCAGCGCGCCGCCCAGGCGCCGCAAATGGGCCTGGGCGCCGCCTTCGCCCTGGTGGTCGCCGGGGTGCTCGCGGAAACCACCGGCCTGACCTTCGACGGCACCACCGTTGGCGCCTGGACCGCGCTCTGCGAGGGCCTGTGGCAGATGATCCGCAGAACCATGGAAGGATGAGCCGCCGGCGCCCCGCGGGGTGCCCGGTTCGGTCTTGGGGACACGGAGATCGCCAGGCGCGCTCGATCACCGCGAGGCCGGGACGATGGGACTCGGCATGGCGGGCAAGAAGCCGCGCGCGGTTCGATCCGGGGACATCGGGCACGCGCGGCGCCACAGCCTGTCGGGCCGAGACCCGCCGCTGACCGATCACGGCTCTCGCGCGGGTGAGAGCCCGTCCGGAACGTCTCGGGAGCCACAATATGGTGTGTGCCTGTCCCCGAGTCGCATGCCGTATGGGGTGTCTTGCAAGGCTTTCCGGACAGACACTCAGAAATCACGCAACAGGCCCTCGTCCCGTCCGGCGCCACGCCGGCCAGCGACCGGAGCCGCCAGGGGCAAGCCGCACCCGACCCCGCCGTCTTGGTCGCGATTTGGTCGGTATTCTCCCTTCGTTCCCCCCTTTTCAAGCCACGCCATGCCACGTCATGCCGCAAGAAACCAAGGAATCCCAACACATTGAACAAAGATGCGGTGCGTTGACATCGTAGGGGTCGCTGGTTCAATCCCAGCCGCGCCCACCAGTTAAGAGCCTGATCGAGTTTGGGTGCTGTATCGGCCCGTTCCCTCGCCTGGTCCGTTCGCCTGTGTCACGCGTCGGGAGGTGCGGCGCCTAGGCGGATCACGCCCTTGACTCCGGTTGGGTCGGGCACGGGCTTGCCCTTTCGGTAGACGCCAATGCGGCCATCGCGCGCCAGGGCGATGGCCGCCGCGCGCACCACCGGCAGCAGGGGTCGCCAGTCCGCCCCCGGTCCACCAGCGAGGGCCCTGGCCACCTCCGACGGACATAGGGTCTTCGCGGCGCCGCGCGCGGTGACGGCGTCCAGGATGGCGGTGGCGATGGCCTCGCGGCTGGGCACGGGGCGGGGCACGCGTGGCTCACTCCCCCAGCAGATGCAGCGCCACCTGCCGGCGGCTGCCGCGCGCCCGGTGCTCGGCCACATAGACCCCCTGCCAGGTGCCCAGGGTAAGGCGCCCCTCCATCACCGGAATCGAGAGCTGGACGTTGGTCAGCATGGCGCGGATATGTGCCGGCATGTCGTCTGGTCCCTCGCTGCCGTGGCGATACAGCGAAGGGTCACGCGGCGCCAGCACCGCCAGCCTGTCGGTCAGATCGGCGAGAACGTCCGGGTCGGCGTTCTCCTGGATCACCAGCCCGGCCGAGGTGTGGCGGATCAGCGCCGTGAGCAGGCCCGCCCGAATGCCGCTGTCGGCCACGAAGCGGTCGATCTCCCGGGTGATCTCGACGAACCCGGTTCCGGGGGTGGGGACGGCGAGAATCGTCTGTCTCTGGCGCATGACGGCGGGATCCCTGGACAACAGCGAAATTGAGCGCGGGCGCGAGCGAGCGCCGTGATCGCCAACGATCATGGGAAATGGTCCTGGGGACAAGCGCTCCGGTGGCGGTCGTCAGGGCAACAGGCTCAGGTTAACAAGGGCAAGGGTCACGGGACTTCGATGGAGATCCTTCGCACCTTTCAGGCGCTCAGGATGAGGTTAGTATGGTTGAGATAACCTCATCCCAAGCGAGCCCCCGCGTCCATACCTTCAGATGGACGCGGTTCCACACCTTACGGCGACGCGGAGCGTCGCCTGGGCGAG
>JANQGN010000442.1 GCA_028277295.1 Rhodospira sp. | reverse complement strand
GCCGCGCGACGGCTATATTGTCGACAGCCTCGGCTGGGGCTACTACCTGCTCGGCCGCTATCCCGAGGCCGTGGCGGAACTGGAACGGGCGGTTGAGTTGCGCCCCCAGGACCCAACCATCAACGACCACCTGGGGGATGCCTACTGGCGGGTGGGCCGGCGTAACGAGGCCCGGTTTCAGTGGGAGCGCGCGCTCAGCCTGGATCCGGAGCCTGATCAGGCCGACGACATCGAACGCAAGCTCCGCGAGGGACTGGATGAGGATGACGTCGTGCCGCGCGCCGATGAGGAGGAGGTGCGGTGACCACCCCGAGCGTCGATGCCATCATGTCCGACCGCGCCATCCGGCTGGCCGCGCCGGCCAAGGTGAACCTGTTCCTCCACGTGGTCGGGCGCCGTCCCGACGGGTATCACCTCCTCGACAGCCTGGTGGCCTTCGCGGGCGTGTTCGACACGGTGATTGTCGCGCCACCCGAAAGCGGTGACCAAGGCTGCGATCACGCCGGGGGCGAGGGCGAGACGGAGGCCCTGTCGCTGACCGTTGAGGGGCCTAACGCGGGCGCCCTGGCCGGCCTGCCCGACGACGACAACCTGATCCTGCGCGCCGCCCGTGCCCTGGCCGAGGCCGGCGGCGTGGCGCCCCGCGCCCACATCACCCTGATCAAGCGGCTGCCGGTGGCCGGCGGCATCGGTGGCGGCTCGGCGGACGCGGCCGCCACCCTGCGCGGCCTGTACCGGCTGTGGAGGCTGACGCTGGACGACGGCCCCATGCTGGACCTTGCCCTGTCGCTGGGGGCCGATGTGCCGGTCTGCCTGTTCGGGCGCGCCGCGCACATGACCGGCGTCGGCGAGGGCCTGACGGCGGCGCCCGCGCTTCCGGCGGTGCCCATGGTCGTTGTCAATCCAGGGGTGCCGGTGTCCACCCCGGCGGTGTTCCGCGATCGCTCCGGGCCGTTCTCCCAGCCCGCGCCCTTGCGGGAAGCCCCGGTCAACGCGATCGCCCTGGCCAACGACTTGATCCTGCGTCGTAATGACCTGGAGCGGCCGGCGCGCGGCCTGGCCGATGGGGTGGGCGATGCCCTGGCATTGTTGACAGACCAGCCGGGTGCCCTGCTCACCCGGATGTCGGGCAGCGGCGCCACCTGCTTCGCCTTGTTTGCCTCCGAGGCCGAGGCGGACCAGGCGCGCGCCTATCTCGCGGCTATGCGCCCCGCCTGGTGGGTGGAGCGGACCGTCCTGGTGTCCGATGCCCGGGCCCTGGATGCGCTGGCCTAACTTGGCGGCGCGATGTCCAGCACGGGGGTGGCAGGCAAGGCCGCCAGAAGCTGCACCAGGTCGGCCAGAGGCAACGCCACACAGCCCGCGGTGGGCCGCAAACCGTGACGCGCGCCCGGATCGGGCAGGGCGGCGTGCAGGAAGACGGCGCTGCCCCGCCCCGGCACGGGCGGGTTGTCATTGTGACCCAGGACCACGATCACATCATAAAGGCCGTCGTCCCGCCACAGCCGTTCGTGTCCGGCCGGGTGCGGCAGGGTGACCAGGCGGTTGTAGTCGCCGTGCGTGGGGTCGTCGCACCAGCCCAGGTTTGGGCTGAGCGGGGTAACCGGCAGGCCGGAGGCACCGACGCTCGGCGCGGCTGGCAGGCGGTCGGGGCGGTAGAAGACGCGCCGCAGCGGCCAGCGGCCGGCGGGTGTGGCGCCGTCGCCCTCACGCTTGGCCTCGGCGGGACTCACGCCGGCCCGTCCCAGGGCGCAGGGCTGACGACCGGGCCGACCCTCCAGCCGAAGCCAGCCCTCGGGGTCAACCCAGAGCGGGGGCGAGGGCGAAGCGGCCATGATCATCACGTGGCGGGGTCACCGGCGGTGCGCAGCGCGTCGTAACGGCGCATGGCGTCCATCACCCGGTCGGAGAACCAGGGCTGAGCGACCACGGGTGCCGTCTCACTGGTGCCGGGCGCGGGTGCCGGGTCTGGGTCGGCCACCGGCATGGCGCGGAACGCGTCGGGGCGCGGGTAGCCACCGGTGATGGGGGCGGGGCTGACCGTCTGGCCGACGCCCTCGGCGGCGCGGCGGGCGTCTTCGGCGACGGCGTTGGCCACCGTGCCGCCCTGCTCCAGGACGCGGGCCATGGTGGACGCGTCGGGAAGCAGGCCGGCGAAGGCGCGGGCGTCGCCGGCGTTGATGGAGGACGGTGCCGCTGTTCGCCGGGACCGGGATCCGGCGCGGTCGGCGTCGACCGCCGGCGTGACGGGCCGGTCGCGGTAGTCGGCCAGGGTCATGCCTGTGGGCCGGCTGGCCAGGTTTTCCGCCGCCGCCCCGGCGGCCGCGCCCAGGCCCTGGTTTGGTCCCTGACCGGGCGGAGGAGATCCGCCCTGGGCGGCGGCCATCCGCGCCCGCAAGGCGTCACGTCCACGCTGGATGTCGGCTGGCATGGCCGGCGCTGACGCCGCCGCCGCCGGACGTCGTGGGACGGCGTCGCTCTGGCTGTCCTGGCGAGGGTCGCGCGACGCGCTTTGATCCTGGCGCTGATGCATGGTCGGCGTTTCGTTCTGAGGCATGTCCTGGCCCTGTTGACCGGGGTCTGTGGTGGCCGGCGGCGCCACGGCGGCACGCGACGCGGCCTCGGCGCCGGCCACGCTTGCTGGTGGAGTGGCGACGCGCTGGGCGCCGTCGGTCCGGGAGGCGCCACCACCGGCATGGTGGGCGACGAAGGCGGCCAGAGCGGCCGACTGGGCGCCGGTGAGGGTGGGGACGGCGTCGGCGCGGGGCGCCGCGGCCTGGGCGCCGGCGGTGGCGGCGCCATGGGTCCCGGCCGCCATTTGGGCGGTCTCGCTGGCCAGCAGCAGGCCGCCAAGGGGCGCGGCATAACCCGCGCGCGCCAAGGCGGAGGCCGGCGGGGGGGTGGGGGCGCCAGTGCCGCCCGGCGTTGTCACCCCCGTGAACACGGTCACCGGCACCGTGGCCAGGCTCGCCGCGCCGGCCGGGGAGGCCGTGGTGCTGCCACCGCCGCCGGCCAGCAAGTCGGCGCCCAGGGGTGTCGTGATCTCCGTCTGGGCCAGGTTGTCCGGGGGTGAACCGAGAAGGGCGGGTGGGCCGCCGTCCTCGTCGAGAAAGGCGGCCATGGCCAATTGGCCCGCGTCCTTTCCGGTGGACTCCTTGACCACCATGTTGGCCATGCCGAACACGGCGCCGATGGGGCCGCCATACAAGGTGCTGCCGGCGACGCTGGCGAACGAACCGATCTCGTCGCCCGTCAGTTCCCGGTAAATGTTGCCGATGATGGGGATGTGCTGGAGCGGATTGAAGATGTCCACCACGTCCCAGAAATCGAACATCGCCAGCGTTTCTTCAAACGTGTAGGATCGCTGCCCCTCGTACTTTGGATTGCGGGCCAGGCGGTACGATGGCGATGTGGCGTCGGTCGCGGCGACGGCGTCTGTGGCCATGGCGAGACTCCTCTGACGCGGGGACGGAAGCAACCAGCGTGCCAGCCAAGGACCTGCTCACGGCGAAGGGGCTTGGCGGCGGGCGCGTCACCAGGCGGCAAGAAGCGCCCGCGCGGCATGCCCCGGGATGGGCCGTGCCCGGCAGCTATTGCCCATGGTGGCGGTGCGGGCCTCCTGGTTCCCGGTCTGTGTGGTTATCGCTTCTTGTTCATGCCGCATTCCACTCCTAGGGTTGATCCCGACGGCGGGGCGCCAAGTCCTGAGCCGGTTGGGACCGTCATCCCCGTCCTCGCCGACCGTCCCGCGCCGGTCTCCGGCGGTCGTGTCCTTTGGCCCGCCGTCGTGTGCTCGCCCTGACCTGTGAAGGAAGCCCCATGCCTCGTTTGGTCCGACGCGCCCGGTCGCCCATCGCCGTTCTCGTGATCGCCCCCCTGCTTGCACTGGCGGTCGTGCTGTCGCCGGGACCGTCCGGCACGGCTTCGGCGCAAGGCCCGGTGCCCTATCTGATGAGCCTGGAAGAGGCCGTCCTGTTGCAACAGGCCCAGAACTATCTCAACAGCGTGCGCTCGATGCGCGCGCGCTTCCAGCAGGCGTCCTCGACTGGCAAGCAGGCGACCGGCACCGTCTATATGCGCCGGCCCGGCCGGATGCGCATCGAGTACGATCCGCCGGCCGAGGTGCTGGTCGTGGCCAATGGCTCCTACGTCATCTACGAGGATGGTGAGTTGGAGCAGGTCAGCTACATCGGCCTTGGCGATACGCCGCTGGGCATTCTGCTGCGCGACGAGGTCAAGCTGTCCGACCCGGCCATCACGGTCACCGGCATGCGCCGCCAGGCCGGAATGATGGAGGTGGACATTGTCGAGACCGAGGCCCCCGGCCAGGGCACCCTGACCCTGGTGTTCATGGAAAGCCCGCTGGAACTGCGCAGCTGGCGGGTACGCGATGCCCAGACCGTCGAGGTCGCCGTCACCCTGCTGCGGCCGCGCTTTAACGTCGACCTCGACGGCGATCTGTTCTCGTATCGGGATCGGCCGGGGTTCCAGCGGACAGACTGACATGAGGGACGTCGCGGCGCTTTGGATGCCACGATCCTTGGCTGGTGTTCATCCATGCGATTATTGCATGCGAGGTATGATTCTCCTGGCCTTCTGATGATTGCGGTTCGGCCTATCTCACACATCATGGGGCGGAACCTGGTCCCACCCGACCCGGTAACCGCCTGGACGAGGGGCGAC
>JANQGN010000407.1 GCA_028277295.1 Rhodospira sp. | reverse complement strand
GGAAACCACCATGGACCCCAAACGGCGCACCCTGCTGCGGGTGGTGGTGCCCGGCCACGGCACCGAGGAAGACCGCGAGGAGGCCCGCGACACCGCCGGTCTGGTGGAGCGCCTGATGGGCCGCAAGGCCGAAACCCGCTTCGCCTTCATCCAGGAGAACGCCAGGTTCGTGGAGGAGCTGGATGTGTAAATCGGCTGATGATTTGAAGAAGTTACATAATGCCTAGGAATTTTAAGCGATGTTTTTTCGTTTCTTTACCATCGAGGTGCAAAATTCTCCGGAAACGGCTCAACCAAGTCGCTCCTTGTTTTGTATAGCAGTCCTTTATAATAAGCGTAGTGAGACGTTGTAAGGTGTGATGGAGAAGCTAGAGGGAATCCAGTTGGCTGAGTCACAATTATTTCTCTGTTTACGAACCTAACGCTTGAACCTCTTAATCCAACCCTAATTTGGTATGCTGCATTTTTTTCATCTATAATATGAGCGTAAACAGTAGATCCATTGCTACCGCAGTCAAATATTACTATTTTCTCTATATCTCCATCGCCTGAAATGTCAAGTTTGATGGTTTTTATTATGCTAACCCAAAATACGGATGGACTTCTTCGAAAAAAACCAAGATTATCTATACTTACCATGTCGCCTGGAACCGCATTGCTACACATTGATGATTTTGACAAGTCGACATCAAAAATATACGAATTTTTATCATCAGTAGATTGCATTGACGCCAATCGTGTCCTCACCCTTGGAAGAGAGCCAACAAGTTCGGCAGAGGAAAACACAGGGTGAGATGCGTTTTGTTCAGAGACTTTATATGAAAAATATACGACGACTAGAAATAAAAATGTTGCGAAAAAAATAACAAAAAATATTGACAATTTCCCCCTAGAACTAAATATGGAAATGCCATGATGCGAATGGTGTGAACATGAGGATTGATTGTCTTTTCTGTAATCCTTTGCCCCTGGTATGTTTTTCGCGTTTCTTGATACGATCTCGTTGGCTTCTATATTGACTCTTTTTCGATAGGCTGTATCGCTTTCGAACAACCTGCGCGACGGCGTCGATCCTGTCGAAGTTCTTACTATAAACTCATCAGCTTCTTTGGAAACGCGCCTTTCATAAGCGCCATCGCTTTCAAACAGCCCTTGAGAAGGGGAAGATTGTGTCGCCTCTCTAATGGTCGATTCCGCAGCTTCACGGATCACGCGGACCTGGTAGGCCCTGTCGCTTTCAAAAAGCCCTTGGCATGGTGCAGAATCTGATGAGTCTTTGATTGTTGTTTCAGCGGCCTCTCTGATAACACGATTCTGGTAGTTATCATCACTTTCAAACCACCCTTGCGACGGTTTGGACCCCGTCGAAGACGCGATCCTTTGCTCTGCGGCTTCCCGTTGAACCCGCTCCCGATAATCCCTATCATTTTCAAACAAACCTTGCCCAGGCAATGATGTGTACTCCTGGAAGCTAAACACCATTTAGCCACGCTTTTTACTGGCAAGCAATTCATATATTGTACATATTTTTCTTATAGATTTCTTGTTTTTGGTTGCGGCATCAGTTCAACCAATTTTAAATGCACTTTTTGGTGGCCGACCCATGAACCGGACCCTGACTGACATCGGATAAGGTCGCCACGCGCCTTGGGCGGATCGTTGCGTGGACGAACGGTACCCACTAAACCAACTGCCCTTAGTCCATGTTTCTGGAGTCTCCATGCGCACCGTCAACATCCATGAGGCCAAGACGCATCTGTCACGGCTGGTCGAGGAGGCGGCCAGCGGCGAGCCCTTCATCATTGCCAAGGCGGGCCGGCCGATGGTGACGGTGATGGCGCTGGACGCACCGACGCCCCGCGAGGTGCGCCGAATCGGGTTCCTGGCGGGCCGGATCCAGGTGCCGGACGATTTCGATCGCGTGGGCGCGGCGGACATCGAGGCCCTTTTCTGCGGCCCGGCATAAGGCTTCCGATCCACAGGTGGCCCGCTACCCCGGTCCGATCCATCGGGCCTGAACACGCCGGCATGACAGACAAGACCGGCGCCCCCGACCGGCGCCGGTCCCTTGCCCTGGTCCCCCTACGCCGCCCGATCATGGCGCTGGATCACGCCGTTCAGCTCCGAGGCGATGGCGGCCAGGCTGGTGATGGAGGACTGGACGTCGTGCATGGCCTCGGTGTTGCTGCGCGCCGAGGCGCTGATCTGCTGGATGCCGGCGGCCATCTGCTGGATGGTGTCCGAGGCGTGATGGATGTTCTCGGCCGAGCCGCTGCTTCCCTGGCTGGCCTGGGTCAGGTTGGCGGCGACATCGGTGCTCACCGTCTTCTGCTGGCTGATCATGTCGCGGATATCGTTCACCGCCCGGGCGACGGTGCCGATGATGCCGTTGACGGCGGTGATTGCCGTGCCCGCCTTGTCGGCGATGGATTGCATACCGCTGATACGGCCGACGATTTCGTCGGCGGAGGTGGCGCTCTGGTTGGCCAGGCTCTTGACCTCGCCGGCGACCACCGCGAAGCCCTTGCCGGCGTCACCGGCGCGCGCCGCCTCGATGGTGGCGTTCAACGCCAGCAGGTTGGTCTGCTCGGCGATGTCCTTGATCAGTTCGGTGACCTCGCCGGTTTTCTCGGCGGCCACGCCCAGCTCTTTCATGATGGCGTTGGCCTGGTCGGCTTTTTCGGAGGCCTCGGTGGCCAGGCGCGTGCCGTCCTCGGTGCTGCCGGAGATGCTGTCGATCGAGCGGTTGGTTTCCTCCATGGCGGCGGCCACGCCGTCCAGGCTGTTGGACACCTGTTCGGCGGCGCTGGCGACGCCGGCGATCATCTGGGTGGCCTCCTCCATGGCGGCGGCCAACGATTCGGCTTGGGTCGACGTTTCCTCGGTGGCGGCGGAGATCTGCCGCGCGGCGTCCGACAGCGTCGATGAGGAGGCGGCGATACTGGTGGCGTAGCCGGCGATCCGCTCGATCAGGGCGTCCAGCGCCAGCTTGGACGTGACATCCTGCACAACCTCCACATGACCGATCGGCTTCTTTTGCCGGTCCTCGAGATAATGGATCGACACCGTGAAGTCGCGGGACCATTGCTGGAATGTGGTTCCTGGCTCGCCCCGGCGCAGGCAGGCGATGCCGCATTTCTCCGTCTCGCAGATTTTGGCGCCCCAGGTCTTGCAGGGTTGGCCCGTCAACTCGGTCCGCGTTTTCCCGAGCATGTCCTCGACCACCTTGTTGACGAAGGTCCAGCGCATGGTGGAGTCGGTTACCGACAGGGGCAGGGGGACGGTGTCGAGAATACCATCGTACCAGTGAAACGTATCGAGCGCCGCCCGGTGGGCCACCCACCAGAGGCCGCCGGCCACCAAAACAAGGACGGCGGGGGCGACGGCGGCGATTATTGATCCCGATGTCAGCCAGGCAGTTATCAGGCAGGCACAGAACGCCAGCGCCAGCACGACGCCCAGCGTCTTTGACATCTTATGATAGTGTTTGCCCATTTAGAGCTCCCTTAAATAGATGTTCTCGATGGCAAACAAGGTGGTCCCGGTTTCTCGCATTCCGGTAAAACCCACTCCACTCCGATAAAGTACTCGGCCATCGTCCCTGGTTGCATTTCTATAAAATTATTGCGCAATATGTAGTTGTTTTCGAGCGGGTATTGGTATGATTTCCTCCCTCTTTTGGGCGGTCCAGGTTCGAGTCAACCTGGACCTTTGGGCAGCCTGTCCGTCCACGCTCCCGACCGCGAAGCGCCCGTGTCCCGGGGATGTCAGAGCGTGCGTTCGCGGGCTATGATCGTGACGCCGCGCCGGGATCCGCTCGACCAGACCCGGCCCGGTGCCGTGCCCTCGACCAGGGGTCATGCTTGATGACCGCGGGGGCGCGGTGTCCCCATGCTCCGGCTGAAAAGGGGCCCCGCCATGCCCGGCACCGCCGCCGAAGGCGACCGCGACCCAACGCCCGATGCCGCGCGGGACCGCGTGCTGGTCCTCGGCGCGACCGGCACGCTCGGCCGCCAGCTCGTGGCCGAGTTCGTCGGCCGGGGCTTTCCGGTGCGGGCGCTCGCCCGGCCTGGCACCCCGCTGCCCGAGGAATGCCGCGCCGCCGACGAGATTATCCGTGGCGAGATCACCCGGCCCGAGTCGCTCGCCCATGCGTTCCAGGATGTGGGGACGGTGGTGTCGGCCCTCGGCCTGACCCGCCAGCGTGACGGCCTGGGGCCCTGGGACGTGGACTACTGGGGCAACCGCTATGCGTTGGACCTGGCGGTCGCGCGGGGCGTCCGGCGGTTCGCCTATGTGCATGTGCTGAAGGCGGACAAGCTCGCGGGCGTGCCGCTGGTGGAGGCCAAGAGCGCCTTTGTCCGCGACCTGCAAGCATCGCCGCTGACCGCCACCGTCGTCTGCCCCAGCGGCTTTTTTTCCGACGCCGAGCAGATCCTGGCCATGGCCCGGCGTGGGCGGGTGCCGCTGGTGGGGTCCGGACGCGCCAAGGTCAGTTTCGTCGATGTCCGCGACCTGGCCCCGGTGATCGCCGACGCGGTGGCCGACGGGATCCCGTGGATCGACGTGGGCGGGCCGGAGACCCTGACCACCCGGCAGGTGGCCTTGATGGCGTTCGATGCCATGGGCCTGCGGCCGCGCCTGCTGTCGCTGCCGGTGTGGCTGGTCCGGGCCGTGGTGGCCGGGGTCGGCTGGGTCGCGCCGCCCTCGGTATCGGGGCCCTTGCGGTTTTTCGCGCGGGTGTCCAGCACCGACATGGACGCCCCGCCCCATGGTCATCGCCGGTTGGGCGATCACTTCAAGGCCGTGGTGGCGGCCGAGGCAGAGGCCGGGACCGGGACTGAGGCGAAGGCCACGGGCGCGAGGGCGTGATGACGCGCCGGACACCTGGCCACGCGGGTTATCGCGCGGCCACCGTCCAGCCCGTGGGCACCACGACGAGACAGGAGCGGCCGCGCGCCTTCAGGGCGTCGCAGGCGCCGCGCGCCTGACCTTCCGACGTCATGCCCACCAGGCGCGCCCGGTAGACCCGCCCATCGTCCACGGTGTGCGGGATGATGCGCACGCGCAGGGCGTCCAGGCGGCCGGCG
>JANQGN010000390.1 GCA_028277295.1 Rhodospira sp. | reverse complement strand
AGAGTCCCCGTGGATCCGGACGATCCGCCGCCAACCCACGCGGTCCACTACCGCCTGCCCACCGAATACACGCCCTTCAACGCGTTCTGGTATTCTCTGGACACCCTGATCCCGCTGATCGACCTGGGACAGGAGCGCGCCTGGTACCCCAGTCCCTTCGGCACCCTGCGCGACGATCCGGTTGGCTGGGCCGTCCTGGGCTACCTCTACGTCCACATCCTGCTGGGCTGGACGCTGTCCACCCTGACCGTCGTGGCCCTCACCGGCCTCATCAAGCGCGACCGGGAGTAGGTGGAGGACCCCCTACTCCGCCGCCAGCCGGGGTCCCTCGGGCGCGGACGCCGGGCTCCGGAACGCCTGGAGCAACGCGGCCTCCCGAGTCTTGGCGGCCTTCACATTCTTCTCCAGCACGTGGCCGAAGCCGCGCATCTCCAGCGGCAGGGCGGCCAGGTCGACGGCCGTGGGGTGATTATCACGCGACAGCCCGCCCAACAGAGTCTCCACCAGAGTCCGGTACTCGGCCAGCAGACGGCGCTGCATCTTGCGTTCGTCGGTGGCGCCAAACACGTCCAGGGGCGTGCCGCGCAGCCCCTTCAGTCGCGCCAGCACCCGCATGGCCGGTCCGATGCGGCGGCCGTCATAGGCGCGCTTGCGCAACGTCCCCGTGTCCGGGTCCCGCCTGGCGGTGAGCGGCGGCGCCAGGTGGAAGGTGAGGCGCGGTGTCCCCTCGAAGCGTTCCCGCAACAGGGCCGCGAAGCGCCCGTCTGTGTACAGGCGGGCCACCTCGTACTCGTCCTTGATGGCCATGAGCTTGAACAGCCCCCGGGCCACGGCCTGCGTGAGCGCCGTGGTCCCCTCGCCCATCACCGCCACCTCGGCGCGGCGCGCGCGCTCCACCACCGCCCGGTAGCGGCGGGCATACCGGCGGTTCTGGTAACCCACCAGGAAGGTCTCGCGACGGCTGATCACCTCCTCCAGGTCGCGCGCCGGCAAGGCGTCGGGCGATGGGCCGGGGCCAACCAGGGCCAGCACCGTGTCGGGATGCACGGCCATGCGCCGGCCCCACAGGAAGGCATCCAGGTTGCTCTTGACCGCGGCACCATTCAGCGCGATGGCCCGCTCGATGGCCGCCCGGCCCACGGGGACCAGCCCCTTCTGCCAGGCGAAGCCGACCATGAACAGGTTGGCGGCGATGCTGTCGCCCAGCAGCGCGCTGGCCACCCGCGTCGCGTCCACGAACAGCACATCGTGGGTGGCGTCGGCCAGGGTGTCGCGGATGGCCTGGTCGGGGAAGGCCAGGTCGGGGCTCTGGGTGAAATCGGCGGTCATCACCTGTTGGGCATTCATGACCGCCACGGTCAGCCCCCGGCGCATCTTGCCGAGAACATCGGCGCCGGCGGCGGTGACCATGTCGCAGCCCAGCAGCAGGTTGGTGTTGCCGGCGGCGATACGCACCGCGTGGATGTCCTGATCCCGGCGCGCCAGCCTCACGTGACTCACCACGGCGCCGTTCTTCTGCGCCAGGCCCGTCTGGTCGAGCACCGACACGCCCTTGCCGTCCAGGTGCGCGGCCATGCCCAGGATGGCGCCGATGGTCACCACGCCGGTTCCGCCAATGCCGGTGATCAGGATGTCATAGGGCACCGCCTGGCGGATCTCCGTGTCCGGCTCTGGCAGGGCCGGGAAGCCCTCGCCCAGGGTCTTGTCCCCGCGCCCCTTGCGCGGCGTCACCCCGGAGACGGTCACGAAGCTGGGGCAGAAGCCTTTCAGGCAGGACTGGTCCTTGTTGCAGGACGACTGGTCGATGGCCCGCTTGCGGCCGAACTCGGTCTCCACCGGCACCACCGAGACGCAATTGGACTGGACACCACAGTCGCCGCAGCCCTCGCAGACCGCCTCGTTGATGACCACGCGAACGTCAGGGTCCACCATCAGGCCGCGCTTGCGGCGGCGGCGCTTCTCGGCGGCGCAGGTCTGGTCATAGATCAGCACCGTCACCCCCGGTTCCTGGCGCAGGTCGCGCTGCACCCGGTCCAGGTCGTCGCGGTGCTCCACCGTTGTCCCGTGCGGCAGACCGGCGCCGGCCCCATACTTTTCGGGCTCGTCGGAGACGACGACGATGCGACGCACGCCCTCGCCCTCCAGCTGGCGGGCGATCTGCGGCACCGACAACGACCCGTCCACCGGCTGACCGCCGGTCATGGCCACGGCGTCGTTGTACAGCAGCTTGTAGGTGATGGTCGCCCCGGCGGCGACCGCCTGGCGGATGGCCAGCACGCCCGAATGGAAGTAGGTGCCGTCCCCCAGGTTCACGAACACGTGGGGAATCTCGGTGAAGGGCGACAGGCCCACCCAGCTCGCGCCCTCGCCGCCCATGTGGGTGAAGGTCCTGGTGTTCCGGTCTGGCATCCAGGTGACCATGTAGTGGCAGCCGATGCCGGCCAGGGCCTGGCTGCCCTCGGGGATCTTGGTCGAGGTGTTGTGCGGGCAGCCGGAGCAGTAGTAGGGCAGGCGCTTGGTGGCCACGCGCTCCCGGGAGACCTCCGCCTCCTTGCGGTCCAGCAGGGCGAGCCGCTGCTCCATGGTGTCCAGGGTCACGAAGCGGCGCAGCCGGCCGGCGATGGCCCGGGCCACCATGGCCGGGGTCAGTTCCCCGGCCGAGGGCAGGATCCAGGCGCCGTCCTCGTCGAACTTGCCGACGATGCGCGGGCGCACGTCCTCGCGCCAGTTGTAGAGCTGCTCCTTAAGCTGGTTCTCGATCAGCGCCCGCTTCTCCTCGACCACGAGGATCTCCTCCAGCCCCTCGGCGAAGCGGCGGACGCCGTCGCGCTCCAGCGGCCAGGGCATGCCCACCTTGTAGAGCCGGATGCCGAAGTCGCGGGCGAT
>JANQGN010000329.1 GCA_028277295.1 Rhodospira sp. | reverse complement strand
GTCGCCCTCGAAGGGAATGGCGAAGATGATGCGCGCGTCCGGATTCTGAAAGATGTAGCAGCGGTCGTGATCGAACAGGCGCGGCACCACGATGTGGCTACCCTGCACCAGGCGAACGTTGTGGGCGTCCTGGTGGCCCAGGGGACCGCGCAGAACGCGGTCGACCCAGGGGCCGGCGGCGTTGACGACCAGCCGGGCCGTGACCGCGCGCTCGGCCCCGGTGGCATGGTCTCGCAGGCGGACGGTCCACAGCCCGTTCCGACGCGTCAGGCCGACACATTCGGTCCGCACCAGGATGGTGGCGCCCCGGTCCGCGGCGTCGCGGGCATTGAGCACTGTCAGGCGGGCGTCCTGCACCCAGCAGTCCGAGTACTCGAACCCGGTGGTGAAGCCGGCCTTCAGCGGGATCCCGGCCGGATCACGGCGCAGGTCCAGTACCCGGGTGCCCGGCAGGCGCCGCCGTCCGCCCAGGTTGTCATAGAGGAACAGGCCCAGGCGGAGCAGCCACGGCGGGCGCATGGCCTGGTGATGGGGCAGAACGAACCGCAGGGGCCAGATGATATGCGGAGCGGTCGCCCAGAGCACCTCGCGCTCCATCAATGCCTCGCGGACCAGGCGGAACTCGTAGTGCTCCAGGTAGCGCAGGCCACCGTGAATCAGCTTCGTCGACCACGAGGAGGTGCCGCTCGCCAGGTCGTTCGTCTCGCACAGCCCGACCGAGAAACCCCGGCCCACGGCGTCCCGCGCGATGCCGGCGCCGTTGATGCCGCCGCCGATGATGAACACGTCGAAGTCGGTGTCAGGACCGGTCATGGCGCCCCCCGGCCGTCGAGGGTGATCCCGTCTCGCGTGCTCCCGTATCGCGGGTCTTCTGGGGTCGCCACCTCGAGGCGCACGCCGGCCGCGTCGCAGAGTTCGCGGATGGGGTCGGGCGGCGGCCGGTCGGTCACGAAGATGTCCATGTCCGTCAACGGGGCGATGCGCACCGGAGCGGTGCGTTCGAATTTCATCGAGTCGGCGACCAGGATGGTGGTGCGCGCGTGGGCCAGGATGGCGCGGGCGACGTGAACCTCGGCCTGGTCATAGTCCAGAACCGTGCCGTCCTCGGGATCGATGGCCGAGGCGCCGATCACCGCAAAATCCACTTTGAACTCGGACATGAAGGCGACCGTGGCGTCACCGACGATGCCGCCGTCAAAGGCGCGCAGGACACCGCCCGCGACCACCACGCGGACACCGGGGGCATCGCGCAGGATGTTGACGACGTTCAGATTGTTGGTGACGGTCAGCAGCCCGTCATGGGCGCGCAGGGCGGTGGCCACCTGTTCGGTCGTGGTGCCGATGTTGAGGATGGTCGAGCTGTTGTTGGGGATCAGCGAGGCCACCCTGAGGCCGATGCGCCGCTTGCCCTCGGCGGCCATGCCCCGGCGGGCGTTGTAGGCCAGGTTCGACACACCGGAGGGGAACAGGGCGCCGCCGTGGATTCGCTTCAGCACCTGGCGTTCGCAAAGGTCGTTGAGATCCTTGCGGATCGTCTGCGGGGTCACCTGGAAGTGCGCCGCGAGCCCGTCGACCGTGACCCGGCCCTCACGGCGCGCCATGGCCAGGATCTCCGACTGCCTGGGGGAATGAATGTCCATGGTCTGGTCGGCGACGGGGCCGCTCCCTGTCGGTTCCGGTTCCTCTCGGTTCCGGTCAAGGCATCCCCCGGCGGCCGGTTTCGGTCGCCCGCCAGCGATGGCGCGAAAATTTTCGTTTGCCGCGCGTTCATCGTTCGAACCGGTGACGTTGAGACAGATTCTTTCGAAAAAAGGGGGTTAGCACAATGGGAAATGTCGGCTTGACCTTCGTTTAATTTCGTTTGATGATTCTATCCGGTGCCATCATAAAACCCAAGGGAGGAACATCATGACCGGAAAACTGATGGCCGCCGTGGCGTTCGGCACGGTCGCGGCGTTCGCCGCTCCGGCCCTGGCCGGCATGGCGGAGGCGGAGCGGTGGATCGACGAGGAGTTCCAGCCCTCGGCCCTGTCCCGGGACGAGCAGTTGGCCGAGATGGACTGGTTCATCAGGGCCGCGGAGCCGTTCCAGGGCCTGGAGATCAACGTGTTGTCGGAGACGATTCCGACCCACGAGTACGAGTCCCGGACCCTGGCCAAGGCGTTCGAGGAGATCACCGGCATCAAGGTTAACCACCAGCTTCTGGGCGAGGGCGAGGTGGTGCAGGCGGTCCAGACGCAGATGCAGACGAACCGCAACCTGTATGATGCCTACGTCAACGACTCCGATCTGATCGGCACCCATTCGCGCCTGCAACTGGCCGTGAACCTGACGGACTGGATGGCCGGCGAGGGGGCGGACGTCACCAACCCGATGCTCGATATCGACGACTTCATTGGCAAGTCGTTCACCACCGGGCCGGACGGCAAGCTGTATCAGTTGCCCGATCAGCAGTTCGCCAATCTCTATTGGTTCCGCAAGGACTGGTTCGACCGAGAGGACCTGCAGGCGCGGTTCAAGGAGATGTACGGCTATGACCTGGGCGTGCCGGTGAACTGGTCCGCCTATGAGGACATCGCCGAGTTCTTCACCGACCACGTTCAGGAGATCGACGGCGTTCGCGTCTACGGTCACATGGACTACGGCAAGCGCGCTCCGGACCTGGGCTGGCGCATGACGGATGCCTGGCTGTCCATGGCTGGCGCCGGCTCGACCGGCCTGCCCAACGGCCGTCCCATCGACGAGTGGGGCATCCGCATGGAGGAAGGCTCCTGCAACCCGGCGGGCGCCTCGGTCAGCCGGGGTGGCGGCACCAATGGCCCGGCCGCCGTCTATGCCATCCGCAAATGGGACGAGTGGCTGCGCCAGTACGCGCCGCCGGCCGCCGCCGACTACGATTTCTATCAGTCGCTACCGGCCCTGTCGCAGGGCAACGTGGCCCAACAGATCTTCTGGTACACCGCCTTCACGGCCTCGATGGTGGCCCCCAGGAGCGAGGGCAACAACACCGTGGACGACGAGGGCAACCCGCTGTGGCGGATGGCGCCGTCGCCGCACGGCCCCTACTGGGAGGAAGGCCAGAAGCTGGGCTATCAGGACGCCGGCTCCTGGACGCTGTTCAGCTCCACCCCGGTTGATCGCCGCAAGGCCGCCTGGCTGTACGCGCAGTTCGTGGTCTCCAAGACCGTCGACACCCGCAAGAGCCACGTGGGGCTGACCTTCATCCGCGATTCCACCATCCGCCACGAGAGCTTCACCGAACGCGCGCCCAAGCTGGGCGGCATGGTGGAGTTCTACCGCTCGCCCGACCGGGTGCTGTGGAGCCCGACCGGCGTCAATGTGCCCGACTATCCCAAGCTGGCGCAGCTCTGGTGGCAGCAGATCGGCGACGTGAACTCTGGCACCTTCACCCCGCAGGAGGCCATGGACCGCCTTGCTGGCGAGATGGATCAGGTGATGGCGCGCATGCAGCGGGCCGACGAGGTCAATGATACCTACGGAGGCTGCGGCCCGCGCCTGAACGAGGAGAAGGATCCCTCGGCGTGGCTCGGCCAGGGTGGGGCCAAGGCGGCCCTGGACAACGAGAAACCGCCGGGCGAGACCGTCGACTATGACGCCCTCGTCCAGCGCTGGGCCGCCCAGTAGGCCCGACGTCCGCCGCTTGGAGGGCGCGTCATTGCGAGGTGCGTGAGCGCCGAGGCAATCCAGGGCACCGGATACCGTCATCCGCCCTGGATTGCGTCGCCCGCGTCAAGGGACGCGGGCTCGCGACGACCTGACCCGATCGACTCTCCCTGTGAGCCGGCCTGACGGACCGCGAGGGCAGCGGAACCATGTCTCTGGAACTCAAAGGCGTGACCAAACGCGTCGCCGGCGAGACGCACATCCACCCCACCGATCTGACCCTGGAGCCGGGCGCCTTCACCGTCCTGCTGGGGACCACGGGCGCGGGAAAGACCACCCTGATGCACTTGATGGCCGGCCTGGAGCGCCCGACCGAGGGCAGCGTCTGGGTCGACGGCGTGGACGTGACCCGGACCGCCGTCCAGAAGCGCACTGTGTCCATGGTTCATCAGCAGTTCATCAACTATCCGACCATGACGGTGTTCGACAACATCGCCTCGCCGTTGCGCGTGGCCCGGCTGCCGAAGGCCGAGATCCACGCCCGGGTGGAGCGCATCGCCGACCTGTTGACCCTCACGCCCCTGCTGCGGCGCCGCCCCGCCGAGCTGTCCGGCGGGCAGCAGCAGCGCTGCGCCATGGCCCGGGCGCTGGTCAAGGACGCCAGCCTGGTGCTGCTCGACGAGCCGCTGGCCAACCTGGATTACAAGCTGCGCGAGGCCCTGCGCGACGAGTTGCCGCGTCTGTTCGCGGATCGTGACTGCGTGGTGGTCTACGCCACCACGGAGCCGCTGGAGGCGTTGTTGCTGGGCGGCACCACGGCGACCCTTTATGAGGGGCGGGTGACCCAGGTGGGCCCGACCGCCGAGGTGTATCGCCGCCCGAACACCCTGACCAGCGCCCAGGTGTTCTCCGACCCGCCCATGAACACCGCGCCGGTGACCAAGCGCGGTGGGCTCTTCCATCTGGCCGATGGCACGTCCTGGGCGGTTCCCCCGGCCTGTGGGTCGCTGACCGACGGTGACTATGTCTTCGGGCTCCGTCCGCATCACGTCACCCCGGCCGCGACGGGGAAACAGCCCGTGGCCATCGAGGGCCTGGTGCTGGTCACCGAACTCAGCGGTTCGGAAAGCGTCATCCACTTCCGGCACAGGGACCGGACCTGGGTGTCGCTGTCCCATGGCATCCATGCGGTGACGGTGGGCCAGACCACGCGGCTCTCCATGGATGTGGCCCAGGGCCTGTACTTCGATCGCGGCGGCGCGCGCCTGCCCGCCTGACGCGGGGACGCGACGGCAGCCCCCGGAGGGATCCGATGGCGAAAATAACCCTGGCGAACCTGCGCCATTCCTATGTGTCCTCCCCTCGCGAGGAGGAGGACTGGGCGCTCAAGCGGCTTGACGTGGAGTGGCGGGACGGCGGCGCCTACGCCCTGCTGGGGCCGTCGGGCTGCGGCAAGACGACGCTGCTGAACATCATCTCCGGCTTGCTGCGGCCCAGCGAGGGGCGGGTGCTGTTCGACGACCGCGACGTCACCGACCTGCCGCCGGACCAGCGCCACATCGCCCAGGTGTTTCAGTTCCCGGTCATCTACGACACCATGACCGTCTTCGACAACTTGGCCTTCCCCTTGCGCAACCGGGGCGTGGGCGAGGCCCGGGTCAAGGCGCGGGTGGAGGAGATCGCCGGCATGCTCGATCTCACCGCCCTGCTGCGCAAACGGGCCCGGGGGCTGACCGCCGACGGTAAGCAGAAGATTTCCCTGGGGCGCGGCCTGGTGCGGGACGACGTCAACGTCATCATGTTCGACGAGCCCCTGACCGTCATCGACCCGCACCTCAAGTGGCAGTTGCGCTCCAAGCTCAAGGAACTGCATCAGCGCGT
>JANQGN010000320.1 GCA_028277295.1 Rhodospira sp. | reverse complement strand
CATCAGGCCGAAGGTCAGCCCGGCGACCCCGGCCCCGGCCAGCGCCAGCACGCCCAGGGCCCAGGCGACGCCACGGCGCCAGGGCGCGAGGGCCGCGTCCAGCGACACCGTGATTGCGGTGATCAATGGATAATCGCTCACGCGGCGTTCCGAGATCGCCCGAACGACGCCGTCCACCGGGGACCGCACCACGATGATGTCGTCCAGCGCGCCAGGCGGGACGCGGTCGGTGACGGCCGGGATCACCTGGCCGACAACGCCGGGCACTTCGGGCAGGCGGGCCATGATGGTGCCATCGAAATGCACCAGGGCGACCGACGCCTGCTCGGCTTCCAGGATGGTTTCGAACGCGCTGGCGAATCGGGCTTGATCGACGAGCGCCATGACCGCGCCCGTCGGCCGGCCGTCCTGGTCGCGGGAGGTGTGCGTGACGACGAATGTGAACAGTCCACCTGCCTGATCGTCCCGATAAACCGGGCCCACCCAGCCCGAGTCCGGGGTTCTGTCGCGATGGGTCAGGTAGGCGGGGTTCCGCCCCAGGTCAGGCGCTGGGCCGGGCCCGGTCCAAAGCACTGCGTTGCCCGTGGCATTGGTGACCAGCAATTCCCGCACAAACGGGGTCTGGCGGCTGCGCCGCCGCAGGAATGTGGTCATGTCGGTGGTGGCGGGCGTCGTCACCTGGCCGTCCTGCAGGCTGGCCACCTCGATCAATGTGCCGGAGATGTTGGCGAACGCCTGTTCGGTGAACGCCTTGTAGGTCAGCGAAAAGCTTCGCGCCACGTCGTGAGCGCGGTCGATGGCCACACTGTGGCTCTGCCACGTCCAGTATCCGACGACGCCGCCGATCAACACCATGAAGACCGCCGCCGAGGCCAGGATAGCCCGTCGCGTGGGGCGCGACGGGTCGTCGGGGGAGTCGAAGGGCGAGCGATCCGCGGCCATGGTCTGCGCTGGGCTGCTGGGGCTGGACGACGACGCGTCCGGGGTCTCCGATGGGCCGTCCCAGACCGGCGGCGTCCCTTGGTCACCGGTCAAGGAGGCCCGACGGCTGACCGTGGGACCGCGGGACTTAAGCAAGAAAAATGCCATGCGTTTCGGGACGTTGAGCGTGGGCGACCGCCGCTTGTGGCGACCGGGTCGGCTTCGCGGTGCTATCGAGGTCCTGGGGTGCATCGCAGAATGCGTGTCACTATGACGCACCCGGGTCGCCGGTCACGCTCTCCGTCGACGTGCAGTCGACGTGACAACGGACCGCGCGCCTCCGGCCGAGGGCCTAGGCCCGGTGACGGGGCGATGATAGTCTGCCGCCACCCCGCAGACAGCCCTGGAGAACGGTTATGGTCGAGACGACGGTTCTGGCGGTTACGCTGGTCATCCTGGCTCTCCTGTTCATCATTCTCAGCGTCAAGATCGTGCCGCAGGGGTGGGAATTCACGGTTGAGCGCTTCGGTCAGTACACCAAGACCCTGGGGCCTGGGTTGCACCTGATCATGCCCTTCGTCGAGCAGGTCGGGGCTCGATTAAACATGATGGAGCAGGTTCTGGACGTTCCCGAGCAGGAGGTGATCACCCGCGACAACGCCATGGTGACGGTCGACGGGGTGGTGTTCTACCAGGTTCTCAACGCGGCCAAGGCGGCCTACGAGGTCAGCGATCTCAAGAACGCGATCCTGAATCTGACGATGACCAACCTTCGCACGGTCATGGGCAGCATGGATCTGGACGAACTGTTGTCGCAACGCGACAAGATCAATGCGGAGTTGTTGACGGTGGTGGACTTGGCCACCAATCCGTGGGGTGTCAAGGTCACGCGTATCGAGATCAAGGACATTTCGCCCCCGCGCGACCTTGTGGACGCCATGGCCCGGCAGATGAAGGCGGAGCGTGACAAGCGCGCCTCCATTCTGCTCGCCGAGGGCGAGAAGCAGGCCACCATCCTGGAGGCCGAGGGCCGGCGCGAGGCCGCATGGCGCGATGCCGAGGCGCGGGAGCGCCTGGCCGAGGCGGAGGCGCGCGCCACCACGCTCGTCAGCGAGGCCATTGGCAAGGGGGGCATGGGGGCCGTCAACTACTTCGTGGCGTTGAAGTACGTGGAGGCGGTCGCCGCCCTGGCGGCCGCGCCCAACCAGAAGGTCCTGGTGCTGCCCATGGAGACCGCCGGGGTGTTGGGATCGGTGGCCGGGATCGCCGAGATCGCCAAGGAGGCTCTGGGCCCCCATGCCCTGGGTGAGGGCGCCGGTGGTGGCGGCGGTGGTGGCGGCGGAAGCCGGGGCGCCGTCGCGAGCGTCTCCAGAGGGTCGGGGGCCTCTCCGGGGCTTGATAGCGGCATGATCCCGAACGCCGGTGTCCCGGGAGCGCCGCCCGTCTGACTGTGTGCGGAAAGCCCTGACGAACGCTCCGTAAGGCATGCTGTTCGGGGGGCGGTCGACAGTGCTTTGCGGTGTTCAAGACTGACGGATGGGCTCGGAGCGGATCAGCGAACGCCGGTCATGGTGGGGTGACACCGCGGGCCACGGCGGGCACGGCGCGATGACGGTGGGAGGCGGTGACATGATGGAGTCTTGGTGGCCCGACAGCCTGGTGTTCTGGCACTGGTGGATCTTCGGCGTGCTGTGCCTGGGCCTGGAACTTGTCATCCCGGGGGTATTCTTCCTGTGGATTGGGTTGGCCGCCGGCGCCGTTGGCCTTGTGGCGATGATGCTGCCGGCTCTGCCCTGGGAGGTGCAGGCCCTTCTGTTTGCCATCGCGTCGCTGGCGTCGACCGTGGTGGGCCGCCGCCTATGGCGGCCAGGCGCGGTCGTCAGCGACCAGCCGCTTCTGAACCGCCGGGCTTTTCAGCACGTCGGCAGTGTGGTGACCCTGACAACCGACCTTGAGGACGGACGCGGCCGCGTCAAGGTGGCCGACGGGGAATGGGCGGTGGTGACGGATGCCTCGACCTTGCGCTTGCCGCGCGGTAGCCACGTGCGGATCACCAGCGTGCGGGACGGTCTGCTGGTGATCGCGCCGGTGGCGGGTACCGCCGACTCGCCCGCGACCGGGAACTCGGCGCCCGGCGGATCCTGACCGACCCCGCCACAGTCCGGCGCCTTTCATCCGATGTGTTGAGGATACCGGTCGGTCACGCAATGTCGAGGTGAGAGCGGCCGGTCATACGCCCCTGGAGTAAGGCGTGTGCCCCGGGTGTGACGGATGCCCGTTGGGGAAGCGTTTACAGGGTCGGGTTGCCGGCCCATACTGCCTTTGTCCGATGGTACCGTCCGTGCTGAGATGGCAAAATGCACGTCACGTGATGCTCGGCTTCTGACGCGCCAACGGCGACGCCGGACGTTCGGTGGTCGGCGGGAGGCGATCCGGCGGGAGGGTTTGTGCGTTGGATGCGACCGATTCGATCAGCGATCAGATGCGTGAGCGCCTTCAGGCCCTTCGGGTTCTGGTCATCGATGACAATAAGTTCTCACGATCACTGGTGGTGACGCAACTCGCTAATTACGGGATTCGTAGTATTTCCGAATGCGGCGACGGTGTCGAGGGGCTGAAGCTGATGCAGCAGGTCGCCTATGACATCGTGCTCCTGGACTACGAGATGACTCCCCTCAACGGCGCCGAGTTCGTGCGGCTGGTGCGGCGCGATCCGTCCATCACCAATCCCGAGGTGCCGATCATCATGATCTCAGGATACTCGGATCTGGCCCATGTGCGCGACGCCCGCGACGCCGGCATCAACGAGTTCCTGACCAAGCCCGTGGCCGCGAAGACACTGTTCAAGCGCATAGAATACACGTTGATGCACCCCCGCCCGTTTATCCGCACGGAAAAATACATCGGACCCATGCCGCGAGAGGAACGATCCAAGGGGTCGCCGTCCGAGCCAAAGACCCGGCGTGGGTTGGGCGCGGGATGATCGTGACGCCGCTTGCGTGATCGGGCTTCCGCGTCCTTGGAGTCCGAGGAAACGGCCTTGCCGGCAACAGCAAACCCCCCGGCGATGGGCTCGCCGGGGGGGCGTATGCCGTAGGGATCAGCGCGCGCGTCAGTCCGTCTTGCAGGTCTTGATGCCCAGCGGGATGTACAGAGGGCACCAGCCCATCAGACCGGTGGCCAGCGGCACGATCCCGATGAAGCCCCAGGGGTTCAGGGGCGGATAGAAGAACGCGCCGATAATCAGCAGGATACCGAGGCCGATCCGCAGGTTGCGGTCCATACCGCCAACATTCTTGGTCATGGTGAAACTCCTCCCGGGATGGATGGGGGCACACGGCCATCACGGACCGTGACCATGACGTCCGGCATACACGCCTCTCGTTTCCCGATCCGTAACTTAGTCACATTACCCTTGCGGTTGGGTTCGGCGACCGCCATCGCCGCCGCCGACAGTCTCCAGCGCGACGCGGTCACACACCACCACCCGGCCGCGTGCCGCGCTCACCCATCCGTGACGTTCGAACTCCTTGATCTGGCGGCTGATCACCTCGCGTGCCGATCCTAACTCGGTGGCCAGCTCATGGTGCGTGGCCCGCACCTGTCCCGACGGGTCGGCCCGGGCCAACAGCAGGTGGGCCAGCCGGGTATCAATGCGGGCGAAGGCGACCTCTTCGATCAGCAACAACAGGTCGCTGATGCGCGTGGCATAGGCCGAGAACACAAACCGCCGGAACACCTCGGAGACCGCCAACAGGCGCCGGAAGGTGGACAGCGGTACAATGGCCACCGCCAGGTCGGTTTCCGCGAGGCCCTCGGCGCCATAGGGGATGGCGGCCATGAGGGCGTTGGTGGTGAGCACGCAGGTCTCACCCGGCTCCACCCGGTAGAGAACGATGCAGCGCCCCGATTCCGAAACCTTCTGCACCCGAACGGCGCCGTCCAGGACCAGCGTGAACGCGGTGCATGGATCACCGTCCAGGAACAGCGATGTGCCGGCGGCGACCGTGGCTGGCCGCGCCCCATCCTCCAGAAGGCGGCGCGCCTCCGCGTCCAGGTCGCGCAAGGCGGGGAACCCCTCCATCAGACGATCCATCAGGGCGCTCATGGCCGGCTCCGTTCCGCTGTGTGGTGTCTGGGCACGGGCTCGTGTCACGCCGACCGTTCGGCGCGTCGGCGCCTGGCCCGCCGTGCCAGCATGTTCAGGGCCTCCACCAGTGCGGAGAAGGCCATGGCCGCATACATATAACCCTTGGGCACATGAACGCCGAAGCCATCGGCAATGAGCATCATGCCGATCATCAGCAGGAAGCCCAGCGCCAGCATGACAATGGTCGGATTGGCGTGAATGAAGTCGGCCAGCGGCGTGGCCGCCACCATCATCACCGTGACCGCCACGACCACGGCGATGACCATGACGGCGAAGTTGTCGGTCATGCCCACGGCGGTGATGATGCTGTCGATGGAGAACACTAGGTCGAGCACCAGAATCTGCGCGATGGCGGCGGTGAAGCCAAGGCTGAGCGCGCCCTCCGCCTTATGGTCAGGGGTGGGATCCACGGCGTGACCGATCTCCTTGGTTGCTTTCCACACCAGGAACAGCCCGCCCGCCAGCAGAATCAGGTCGCGCCAGGAAAAGGCGTGTTCGAGCAGGGTAACCACCGGTTCCGTCAACTGCACGATGATGGCCACCGTTCCCAGCAGCGCCAGCCGCAGCCCCAGGGCCAGGCCGATCCCCAGCCGCCGGGCCTTGCGTCGCTGCGCGGAAGGCAGCTTGTTGGTCAGGATGGAGATGAAGATCAGGTTGTCGATCCCCAGGACGATTTCCATCACGATCAGCGTGGCCAGGGCCGCCCAGGCGGTTGGGTTCGTGGCCAGATCGACCAGATGCTCCATGGTGTATGCTCCCCCCCGCATGTGACGTGGACGTGGTTGCCGCGGGCCATGCGCCGCCGGCGAGTGTGCCGTCGGGACCGGACGATTGCCAAGGGGGATGGTATGCGTCCGGATCCATGACCCGGCGGCGGCGGTGTGCTAAGGAGCGGTCTTTCTCACTCACCGAATTCAGGAGCCGGTCCCTCGATGCCCCTGACCCCTTGTGACCTGACGTCCGCCGACCTGGACCGTATGCTGATCCTCAACAACGCCGCCGAGCCGAATGTCAATCTCTTGAGCCATGAGGAGATGGCGCGCCTGATGGAGTGGTCCGCCGTCGCGGCGGGCGCGCGTGGCGATGACGGAACCCTTCTGGGGTTCGTTCTGGCGCTGCCACCGGGGCTGCCTTACGACAGTGCCAACTATCGCTGGGTCTGCGCGCGCGGAGTCGAGTTCCTGTACGTCGACCGGGTGGTGGTGGCCAGCGAGGCGCGCGGCCACGGGGTGGGCCGGGTGCTGTATCGCGCCGTCATGCGTGCCGCCGCGACCCTCCATCGTCGGGCGGCCCGGGTGGTCTGCGAGGTCAACGAGCGGCCCCCCAACCCCGGGTCGATGGCCTTTCACAAGGCGTTGGGCTTCAGGCCGATCGGCCGCGTGGACTACGGCGTTGGTGGCAAGGCGGTCCGCTTTCTCGAATGCCGGCATGCGTGAGGGGCGTCAGGCGGGCTCCCGGGGATCGATCGGGGCGGGACGGCGGCCCATCAGTCCTTCCAGAAGGGCGGCGTGAGACAACAGCGCGGCCTCGGCGCGCGGCGGCGCCATGAGCTGCAATCCCACGGGCAGGCCGTCGCGGGTCTGGCCACAGGGGATGGAGATCACGGGACAGGTGGTCAAGGTGAGGGTGAAGGTCAGCCCAAGCCAGTCGACATAGGTGTCAAAGCGCCGACCGGCGACGCTCTCGACGTATCGCTGCTCCACCGGGAACGGCGGCACCATGACCGTGGGGCAGGCCAGCAGATCATGGGTCTCGAAAAAGGCCGCCACCCGTGCCATCAGCGCCGCGCGTCCCCGCTTGGCCGCCGACAGTTCGGACTGGGTCTGGGTCAAGCCGCGCTCGATGTTCCAGATCACCTCCGGCTTGAGCCGGTCCCGGTGGGCCTCTAGCAGCGGCTCCATGGTGGTGACGAAGGCGTCCGCCCGTAAGGCGTGGAAGATCTCTCGGGCGCCAGCGAAGCTGGGGCAGGTGTCGTCCACCAGGGTGCCCGCGTCCTCGAACCGGCGCGCGGCGGCGGCGCAGATCGCCGCCACCTCGGGATCCACCGGCCATTCCCCCAGTGTGGGGCTCCAGCCCACCCGCGCCGGGGCTTGCGGCCGTTCCGCCGCCGCCAGGAAGGGGTGGGCCGGTGTCTCCACGGCCAGCGGATCGGCCGGGTGGGCGCCGACCATGGCGTCCAGCAGCAAGGCAACGTCGGCCACGTCGCGGGCCATGGGGCCATCCACCGAGATCGGTGACCAGGGATCGGCGTAAGGCGCCCGCGCCACGCGGCCAGGGCTGGGGCGCAGACCGACCACGCCGCAAAAGGCCGCCGGGATGCGCAACGAGCCGCCCATGTCCGATCCCGTGGCCAGCCACGCCATGCCGGTGGCCAGGGCCACCGCCGCGCCGCCCGAGGACCCGCCGCAGGTCAGCCGGGTGTTCCAGGGGTTCCGGGTGGCGCCGAAGACGTCGTTGAAGGTGTTGGCGCCGGCCGCCCATTCCGGGGTGTTGGTCTTGCCCAGCACCAGGGCGCCGCGCCGCTCCAGGGTGTCCACCAGGACGTCTGATCGGTCCGGTACGTGGTCCCGGAAAATCGGCGAGCCGTAGGTCGTGCGCACGCCCGCGACGTCTGTCATGTCCTTGATGAGCAGCGGCAGGCCGGCCAGCCAGCCAGGGGCGGTCGGATCCAGTCCGGCCGGATCATTGGTCAGGCGCCGGGCGGCGGCCCGGGCGCGCTCTGGGCAGAGGGTGGGCACGGCGTTGACGGCCGGATCGACGGCGGCGATGCGCGCCAGCGCGGCGTCGATCAGTTCGTCTGGCGAGACCTCGCCGCGGCGCAGCAGGGTGACCACGGCGCGGGCGGGCAGGTGGGTGAGGGACCCGGATTGCATGGAAAAGGCGGACGTCATCGAGTCCTTGATCACTCTATGAGAACAGGCGCACTCTCTAGAAACACGCGTTACAGAAAGTGCTCGACCTAAGTGTCTGTCCGGAAAGCCTTGCAAGACACCGCATACGGCATGCGAGTCGGGCGCGGGCACACTACATATTGCGGCTCCCGAGACTTTCCGGACGGGCTCTAAGTGTCTGTCCGGAAAGCCCTGCATAACACAACATACGGCCTGCGATCAGGGTACCGACACACACACCTATTGCGGTTACCGAGACTTTCCGGACGGGCTCCAAGGCTTGTCCCTTGACGGGCTGAACCCGGCGTCCGGCGCGACTCTCTCCTCGGACCCGAGATGGTGTCCGATGTCCCTTTCGCCACGGTGGGTGATCCGGTCTCGTGCCTCTCTCATGATCTCGTCCAGGGACCGGGGGCTGATGCCGCTAGCCATACCTTCGTCGATCGCTCCCTGACGTGCCGCCGTTGCCTGGTCGCGGCGGATCAGGTCGCGCACATAGTCACCGGTGTCGGCATAGCGACCGGAGATCACCTGGCTGTCGCACCAGTCCTTCAGAACGCCCGGACGGGAAACGGTCACATGGGCCATGGAGAGGTCCTTTCACCAATGATATGGCCGCGCCGTGTCCACCAGATATAGCGCGCTCGCGATGCCCGGGCAACGCGATCGGCGGGCTGCCGCAGGGCAATCGGGTGAACGTGGGGGGTGACACCGTGGCAAAAGTCTGAATCTATCCGTGTCCACCGAATTGGTGGAGGGTTGGATGACGGACGTG
>JANQGN010000302.1 GCA_028277295.1 Rhodospira sp. | reverse complement strand
GGTCTCGGTCACCGGCATGACCGCCGGCCTGGTGCACATGGTCAACCACGCGCTCATCAAGGGCACCCTGTTCATGGCCCTGAGCGCGGTGGTGCTGCGTGTCGGCTCGGTGCGCATCGAGCGCCTGGACGGTATCGGCTATCGCATGCCGGTGACCTTCGCGGCGTTCCTGGTGGGCGCCATGAGCCTGATCGGCGTGCCCATGACCGCCGGCTTCATCAGCAAGCTCTACTTGGTGCGCGGCGCCCTGGAGGACGACCGCTGGATCATGGCGGCGGCGGTGCTGGTGTCATCGCTGATGGCCATCATCTACGTCTGGCGAATCCTGGAGGTGGCCTATATGCGCGCGGCCCCGGCCGACGCGCCCAAGGTCAAGGAAGCGCCGCTGGTGATGCTGGCACCGCTGTGGACGCTGGCGCTGGCCAACCTATACTTCGGCCTCGACACCACATATTCGATCGGCCTGGCCGAGGACGCCGCCCAGTACATCCTGAACTACACGCCCAGCGAGGGTCCCCCAAGCGAACATCCAGGCGGACATCTTGGCCCGGACTCGCATGGCGGCCATGGCGGGGGTCACGCCCCCCTAACGGGAGGGGCGCACTGACATGACGCCGCTGCTCCTCGATCCCGCCCAGACCATCGCCGCCTGCCTGGTCGTGCCCGCCCTGGGCTTGCTGGGCATCCTGCTGACCGGCCGCTCTCCCAACACCCGCGAGGGCGTGACCCTGGTCACCGCCGCCACCCTGCTGGTGCTAGTGCTCTCCCTGTTGGGTCCGGTTCTGGAAGGCGTCCGCCCCGCCCTCACCTTATGGGAGGTGGTGCCGGGCGTACCGCTGGCCTTCACCGTCGAGCCCCTGGGCATGATCTTCGCCCTGATCGCCAGCGGGCTCTGGGTGGTGACCTCGGTCTATGCGATCGGCTACATGCGCGGCAACAACGAGCACGCGCAGACCCGCTTCTACGCCTGCTTCGCCGTCGCCATCCTGTCGGCGATCGGCATCGCCTTCGCCGGTAACCTGCTCACCTTGTTCCTGTTCTACGAACTGATGACCATCAGCACCGTCCCGCTGGTCACCCACAAGGGCAGCGATGAGGCCAGGCGCGCCGGGCGTGTCTACCTGGGCGTGTTGATGGGCACCTCCATTGGCCTTCAATTGGTGGGCATCGTCGCCTGCTGGATCCTGGCCGGCACCCTGGACTTCCAGGCCGGGGGATTGCTGGCCGGGCATGTGGAGGGCTGGCCGGTGCTGGTGCTGCTGGCGCTGTTCGTGTTCGGCATCGGCAAGGCGGCGGTCATGCCCTTTCACCGCTGGCTGCCGGCGGCCATGGTGGCGCCCACGCCGGTCTCGGCGCTGCTGCACGCCGTCGCCGTGGTCAAGGCCGGCGTGTTCACGGTGGTCAAGGTGGTGGTCTATGTCTTCGGCCTGGACCTGCTGAACGACACGACCGGTAGCGGCTGGATGCTCTACGCGGCCGGCTTCACCATCCTCGCGGCAAGCTTTGTCGCCTTGCGCCAGGATAACCTGAAGCGTCGGCTGGCTTACTCCACCATTAGTCAGTTGAGCTATGTGGTGCTGGCCGCCGCCATCCTCACGCCCCTGTCGGTGATGGGCGCGGCGCTGCACATCGTGGCCCACGCCTTCGGCAAGATCACCCTGTTCTTCGCCGCCGGCTCCCTCTACACCGCCGCCCACAAGACCGAGATCAGCCAGTTGGACGGCATCGGCTGGAAAATGCCCTGGACCATGGGCGCCTTCGCCATCGGCAGCCTGTCCATGATCGGCGTTCCGCCCACGGCTGGCTTCGTTTCCAAGTGGTTCATGCTGTCGGGCGCCTACGACGCCCAGGCGTGGACGGCGATCGCCGTGATCTTCGCCTCGACGGTGCTGAACGCGGCCTACTTCCTGCCCATCGTCTACCGTGCCTTCGCCACCCGGCCGGCCCCGGCGGGGAGCAATCCGGGCCATCCCGACCACGGCGAGGCGCCGTTGCCCATCGTCGCCGCCCTGACCGTCACCGCCGCCGGCAGTCTGGTGCTGTTCCTGTTCCCGGACGTGTTCCTCTCCCTGGCCGAGCAACTCGTGGGAGGCCCGCCATGATGGACACCCCTGGCGCCCGGCAAGACCGTGTCATTGCGAGGAGCGCGGCGACGAAGCAATCCAGGGCAAAGTACACCGTCTTCCGCCCTGGATTGCCACGCCCGCGTCTGGCGACGCGGGCTCGCAATGACGATGTGTCCGGCCGATCGCACAACGACCGACGGGAGGTGGCGTGATGGCCTCCGACACCAAACCCCGTATCGTGCAGATCACCGAGCGCCCGCCGTGCGGCGAGTTCCCGGCGACGCGCACCTTCGACGAGCCGCAGCCGTGGATCGTGCGGCCCGAGGGCATCCGGGGCCTGTGGTGGATCTTCGGCGTGGTGCTGGCCCTGACCGTGCTGGCGGAACTGCTGGTGCACCTGCATCCCCACTTTGGCGTAGATGGCTGGTTCGGCTTTCACGCCTGGTTTGGGTTCCTCGCCTGCGTGGCCATGGTGCTGTTCGCCAAGGGCCTGGGGGTCTTCCTGAAGCGCAAGGACACCTACTACGATGCTCGCCGCTAGCCTGCCCCCCGGACTGCTGCTGATCCTGGGCGGACTGGCCCTGCCCTTCCTGCCGCGCATCGGCCGGCAAGCCGTGTCGCTGGCCGCGCCGCTGGCCGCGCTGGGCCTGATCTGGGCCTTGCCCGATGGCGTGTCGCTGTCGGCCACGTATCTGGGCTATCGCCTGGAGCTTGTGGAGGCCGACGCCCTGTCGCGGCTGTTCGGCACCATCTTCGCGCTGATGGCCTTCACGGGCTGTGTGTTCGCGCTGCGCCAGACCAACGTGGTGGAGATGGCCTCGGCCCTGGTCTACGCCGGCGGCGCGCTGGGCGTGGCCTTCGCCGGCGACCTGATCACCGTCTTCATTTTCTGGGAGTTGATGGCCGTCGCCTCCACCCTGGTCATCTGGTCCCCGGGCACCGAGGCCAGCCGCAAGGCGGGCCTGCGCTACGCCCTCGTCCACCTGCTGGGCGGCACGGTGCTGATGGCCGGGATCACCGGGCACATCGCCGCCACCGGCTCCACCGCGTTCACCGCCATGGTCGCCGACAGCCCGGCCACCTGGCTGATGCTCATGGGCTTCCTGATCAACGCGGGCGCGCCGCCGCTCTCGGCCTGGCTGCCCGACGCCTACCCCGAGGGCTCCTGGAGCGGCACCGTTTTCCTGTCCGCTTTCACCACCAAGACCGCCGTCTACGTGCTGCTGCGCGGCTTCCCGGGCACCGAGATCCTGATCTGGGTCGGCCTGTTCATGATCTTCTACGGCATCGTCTACGCGCTGCTGGAGAACGACATGCGGCGCATCCTGGCCTACTCCATCGTCAACCAGGTGGGGTTCATGGTC
>JANQGN010000249.1 GCA_028277295.1 Rhodospira sp. | reverse complement strand
CCCCTGAGGACACCCCCCGGCCATGCGCTCCGATATCCCCCTGACCCGCGACCGCAACGCCCGCCTGGTGCCGGTGCTGATCGGCGTCATGGTGTTCCTGGCGGTGCTGGCGGCGGCCGGCGCGCTGGCGCTGGACAACGTCCTCGACCGCTGGCGCCGCGATGTCACCGGAACGTTGACGGCGCAGGTCCAGGCCGCCCCAGGGCTCGGCGCGGAGGCCCGTGAGGCCACCGACCGCCGGGTGACGCGGGCCCTGGAGACCCTCCGCGGGCATCCGGCGGTGGTTTCGGCCCGGGCGCTGGACGACGCCGAGCTGACCGCCCTGGTCGAGCCCTGGATCGGCGCCGGAGAGTTGCTCGAAGACTTGCCAATGCCCCGCCTGATCGATATCACCTTGCGTCCCGGCGCCGACGCCGATGCCCCCGCCGCCCTGGCCCGCGCGCTGGCGGCGGCGGTTCCGGGGGCGTCCCTGGACGCGCACAGGCTTTGGTTGTCGCGACTGATGGACCTGGGCGAGGCCCTCGGCCTGTTGGCCCTGACGGTCGTGGTGGTGGTCGGCGGGGCCACCGCCCTGGCCATTGTCCATGCCACGCGCGCCGGCCTGGCGGCGCATCGGTCGGTGATTGAGGTCTTGCACCTGATCGGCGCCCAGCAGGACTACATCGCCCGGCAATTTGCGCGCCACGCGTTGAGCCAGGGCTTGAAGGGTGGCCTCGGCGGCTTCATGCTGGCACTGCCGGCGCTGGCGGGGGTGGGCTGGCTCGCCGGCCGGGTCGAGGGCGGGCTGATCCCCAGGGTGGGACTGACGCCCTGGGATTGGGGGCTGTTGTTGCTGCTGCCGCTCGGGGCGGCCGGTCTGGCCATGCTAACGGCGCGGCTGACAGTGCTGCGCACCTTGTCCCGCATGCCCTGACGCTCGTGACCATATGAGTCTCGTGTGGTTTATGGATTTGAAAGCCCCGGGAGCGCGGACGCTCGGCGTGAAGGACCTTCCCATCCACCCCATGAGCCGTTGTGCCGGTTCCGCTGGCATTCCCAAGGGGTTGTTCGACTCTTGGCCCGTTCCCTCTTTCGTCGGCCGGCGCGGCCGGTCCTGATTCTGTCGGGCGTGCTGTTGCTGCCGCTGCTGGCCTGGAGCATGGGCCTCATCTGGTACGCGGCCGCGACACCTACGCCATCGGCCGAGGAGGCCGCCCGGCCGGTGGACGCCATCGTCGTCCTGACGGGGGGCAGCGAGCGGCTGCGCGTCGGCCTGGACCTTCTGCAGGGGACCACCGACGCCGAACTGTTCATCACCGGCGTGCCCGTCGCCGTCACCGCCGACGACCTGTGGCGGGCCCTGGCGCGCCAGCCGCCGCCGGCGCTCGCCGCCCGGGTGACGCTGGGTCACGCCGCCGCCGACACCCTGGGCAACGCCGAGGAAACCGCCGCCTGGGCGCGGGCGCGCGGTCACGGCAGCCTAAAGGTGGTCACGGCCGCCTACCACATGCGGCGCGCCCTGCTGGAGTTCCGTCATGAGATGCCAAACCGCCGGCTGGTGCCGCACCCGGTCTACCCGCCTCATGTGAAACAGGACGAATGGTGGCGCTTCCCGGGCACCGCGGCGCTGCTCGCGGGCGAGTACACCAAGTACCTGGTGGCCCTGGCCCGCGTTCACCTGGGACGATCGCCGGACCGTTCCACCACCATCAACGACTAGAGTCCCACATCAGGGGCCGCTTGCAAGGAGGGAACCTCGGTGCGCAGGCTGGCAACCCCGGCGCCAGGGATGCACCGGCCATGGGAATGAGGCCCGTTATGATCGTTGTCACCGTCTTGCGCTCTTTGGCGTTCAATATCATCTACCTGACCTGGACCGCCGTGCTGGGGGTTCTGTACCTGCCGCTGCTGGCGGTCCCGCGCCCGGTTCTGGTGGGCGCGACCAAGCTGTGGCTGGCCGGACTGCGCGCCGCCGCCTGGCACGTGGCCGGGGTGCGTTACCGCATCGAGGGGCTGGAGAACCTGCCGGCCGGACCGGCGATCATCGCCGCCAAGCATCAGAGCGCGTGGGACACCTTTCTCTTTCACGGCCTGCTCGCGGATCCGGCGTATGTGCTGAAACGGGAGCTGTTCCGTATTCCCCTGGTGGGCTGGTACATCAAGGCCGTCGGCATGATCGGCATCGATCGCTCGGCCGGAGCCAGCGCCCTCAAGGCCATGCTCAGGGCGTGCGGAGCGGCGCTCGCCGACGAGCGCCAGGTGATCATCTTCCCGGAAGGCACGCGCACCGCGCCAGGCGAGAGCGTCGCCTACCACCCCGGAGTCGCGGCCCTGTATCAGCGTTTTCCCGACATCCCCCTCGTCCCGGTGGCCTTGAACTCCGGGCGGGCCTGGGGCCGCAAGGCGTTCCTGAAACACCCCGGAGTCGTGACGGTGCGGATCCTGCCGCCCATGGAACCGGGCCTGGACCGGCGTCGCTTCCTGACCACGTTGCGAACACGGGTTGAGGAGGCCGTCACCGCCTTGCCAGACCCCCGCCACGCGCCTCAGTCGAAACCCCGGGACTCGGCTCGCGCCGCCTGAGGAGGCGGGACAATCCTGTGGATAACCTGGTGGATGAGTGTCCGAACCCTAAGAACACCAAACAGTCGTATAATACCGGCGTATCCTTACTCAGGATGCGTGAAGGAACGTAACAAGAACAAATCTTGACGCCGGGTCTTTGGCGCGATACCTGTGAAGCCGTTGGTTACCCTCGGCAACTCACCCAAGACGGCTTGAATTTTCAGCATTTTTTCGCCGAAGCGAAAGGACTTGAGCCGTGTCCGGAATAGCCCCACCCCCGATGGCGCCGATCGCTCATCAAATCTGGGACATGAAATACCGGCTAAAAACCCCCTGCGGTGAGCCTGTGGACAGTTCGGTCATGGACACGTGGCGCCGCGTCGCCCGCGCCCTGGCCGCCGGGGAGACCGACCCCAGCCACTGGGAACGGCTGTTCATGGCGGCGCTTGAGGACTACAGGGTGCTGCCCGCGGGGCGCATCCTGGCCGGCGCCGGCACCGACCGCACGGTGACCCTGTTCAACTGTTTCGTCATGGGCACGATCCCCGACGACATGGGCGGCATTTTCGAGCATTTGCGGGAGGCGGCTATCACCCTCCAGCAAGGCGGCGGCATCGGCTATGACTTCTCCACCTTGCGCCCCCGGGGCGCGCCGGTGCACGGCGTGGGCGCCGACGCCTCCGGGCCGCTGTCGTTCATGGACGTGTGGGACGCGATGTGCCGCACCATCATGAGCGCCGGCGCGCGGCGCGGCGCCATGATGGCAACCCTGCGCTGTGACCACCCGGACATCGAACACTTCATCACCGCCAAGCGGGAGCCCGGGCGGCTGCGCAATTTCAATCTCTCCGTCCTGGTCACCGACGCCTTCATGCGCGCGGTCGAGACGGACGATGCCTGGGACCTTGTGTTCGAGGGCGTGGTCCATCGCACCCTGCGTGCCCGTGATCTGTGGACGGGGATCATGCAGGCCACCTACGATCACGCCGAACCGGGCGTGATCTTCATCGACCGCATCAACCGGCGCAATAATCTCTGGTATTGCGAGGACATTAAGGCGACCAATCCATGTGGGGAGCAACCTCTCCCCCCCTATGGCACCTGCCTGTTGGGCTCGGTCAACCTGGCCCGCCTGGTCACGGATCCCTTCACGCCCGAGGCGCGCCTGGACGAGGTGGCGCTCGCCGAGCTGACGGCCACCGCCGTGCGCATGCTGGACAACGTCATCGACGTGTCGCGCTACCCCCTGCCCCAACAGCGCCATGAGGCCGAGACCAAACGCCGCATCGGCCTGGGAATCACCGGCCTGGCCGACGCGCTGATCCTGTGCAACGCACGCTATGGTTCCGACCAGGCGGTGGCGCTCACCGCTCGGTGGATGGCGGCGTTGCGGCGGGCCGCCTACGCCGCCTCCATCGACCTGGCCCGCGAGAAGGGGCCGTTCCCCCTGTTCGACCGCGAGACATATCTGCAAGGCGAGACCATCCAGGACCTCGACGACGACCTGCGCGCCGGCATCGCCGAACACGGCATCCGCAATGCCCTGGTGACCTCCGTGGCCCCGACCGGAACCATTTCGCTGTTCGCCGACAATGTCTCCTCTGGCCTGGAGCCGGTGTTCAGCTTCCAGTACACCCGCGCCGTGCTCCAGGACGACGGCAGCCGCCGCGAGGAGACGGTCTCCGATCACGCCTGGCGCCTGTACAAGGCCCTCAAGGGCGAG
>JANQGN010000248.1 GCA_028277295.1 Rhodospira sp. | reverse complement strand
GCCGGCATCACGGTCAAGACGGTCAACGACCACGGCTTGAGTCTCAGAATGCTCATGGCCGGCCGCGTGGACATGATCGTCGCGTCCGATCTGGAATTGCCAATGCTCGCCGCCCTCAATGGGACGACGCCGGCTAACTTCGCGTTCGCCCATTCCATCAGGGAGGCCCCGAGCTTTCTGATGTTCTCCCAGGATACGCCGTCAGAGGTGGTCAGACGTTGGGACGAGGCCCTGTCGACCCTGCATGACGATCCTTTCGTCACCGAGACCGCCGAGAAGTGGTCGGGCATTCTGGGCCTCGAGGTTCGGTTCACGCCCGAGCGCGGCTTCCACATCGTGCCGTAGGTCCTTCGAGGGCACTGAGAAAGGCGATTACGCGATCACCCCGGCCGCGCGCAGCCGGGCCTGCTCGTCGTCGGTTACGCCGAGCGCGGTCAGGATGTCCGCGCCGTCCGCGCCCACCATCGGGGGCGCGTGATGGTAGACCGGCGGCGTTTCCGACAGGCGCAACGGGTTGGCGACCAGGGTAATCGGCGTGTCCTGGAGAGGGTGGGCCATCTCCACCGTCATGGCCCGCGTCTGAACATGAGGGTCGGCGAAGACGTCGGGGATGGCGTTCACGGGACCGCTGGGTACGCCCCCCGCCTCCAGGTCCGCCAGCCAGGCGTCGCGGGTCCGGGTGGCGATGACGTCGCGGAGGATGGCGGTGAGGTCCTCTCGGTGGGCGATGCGATCGGCGTTGGTGACAAAGCGCGGATCGTCGGCCAGGTCCGGGCGCTTGGCCACCGCGCAGAAGCGGCGGAACTGGCCGTCGTTGCCGACCGCCAGGATCAGGTGGCCGTCGGCGGCTGGGAACGTGTCGTAGGGCACGATGTTCGGGTGGGCGTTGCCGTGGCGGGCCGGCGTCTCCCCCGAGACCAGCCAGTTCTGCGCCTGATAGGTTAGCCAGGCGATCTGACTGTCCAACAGGTTGGCGTCGATGTGCTGACCCCGGCCGGTGGCGTCGCGGTGGCGGAGGGCGGCCAGGATGGCGACGGCGGCGTACATGCCGGTCAACTGGTCGGCGTTGGCGTTGCCCACCTTGACCGGATCGCCCTCGGCCGGGCCGGTGAGGCTCATCATGCCGCCCATGCCCTGGGCCAGGTAGTCGTAGCCGGCGCGCGGCGCATAGGGGCCGGTCTGCCCAAAGCCGGTGATGGAGCAGTAGACCAGGCGCGGACAGGCGTCCTTAAGGTCGGCATAGGACAAGCCGTATTTGGCCAGCCCACCTACCTTGAAGTTCTCCACCAGAACATCGGCTTGCATGGCCATGCGGCGGATCAGGGCCTGACCCTCCGCCTTGGTGATATCGATGGCCAGGGAGCGCTTGTTGCGGTTGATGGACAGGTAGTAGGCGCTTTCCCGCGAGGACTGGCCGTCGCGATCGGTCAGGAAGGGCGGGCCCCAGGCGCGCGTATCGTCACCGGACCCCGGCCGTTCCACCTTGATGATGTCGGCGCCCAGGTCCCCCAGAAGCTGGGTACAGAACGGGCCGGCCAGAACGCGCGACAGGTCGAGAACGCGCAAGCCCGCCAGGGGGCCGCTGGTGGAGGGCGAGGGGGGGCGGGAGTCGGACATTGAGATGCTCACTTCGCGAGACGAGCCAAATTGGACGAGCCGCCCAATATCTCGATCCGGCGCGCGCTCGTCCATCGTGGCAATCGTGTGATGGGCGTTTAGGAGGAGAGCCTAGAGTATCCGTGTTGATCAAGCGGCTTTTGGCATCCATGAACGCCCTGCCTTGAGCAGGGCGTTTGCCAGGACGACGAGCTTTCGCATGATGGCG
>JANQGN010000233.1 GCA_028277295.1 Rhodospira sp. | reverse complement strand
GGCTCCGAACTCGGATGGACGATCGTTTAAGAAGCGCCTTCAGAGAGGACCGGAGCACGCGATGGAGATCCTTCGGTCGTTTCCCTCCCTCAGGATGAGGTCGTTTTAAATGGATAATCCTCATCCTGAGCACCCAAGGGGTGCGAAGGATCTCCAACGGAAACGAGCAACCTAACGAATCTGTCATCCGAGTTCGGAGCCCTGACCAGTTCATGGCGCCATAGACCACAATAATCTCGTTTAGGCATCGGTTCGGAGACCACCCTCCCATGCATGACGTCGCCCCATGGTCGGACGCCGACGCGGTCACCCCGCCCGCGGTCCCGCACCAGGATTCGCGTCCACGAGTCATCCGAACGCTCCTCGCCGTGCTGATCGGCCTGGCTCCCATCCTGTCCTTGGGATGGACATACTGGTTGGCCGAGGTCGCGATTTCGCTCAGCCTGCTCGTGGCGCTGACCCTCGCTGGGGCCGGCCTGTGGCGCCTCGTCAACCGGCGCGTGGCGAGCGCCACCCTGATGGGACTGCTGGCCGCCGCCAACGCGGCGCTGGTCGTCAGTCACATCGGCTGGCCGAGTCCGGCGGCCAGCGAGACCGGACCCTGCGCCCACCCCTTGCGCACCGTCAGCATCAATGTCCTGAACACCAACCGCTCACCCCTCATTCTGGACGACTATCTGCGAACGCGGGGTTTCGACATCGTCTTCCTTCAGGAAGTCTCCAAGTCGGGGCGATGGTCCGCATTTCTCGACGGTCTCTTGAAGACCTACCCGTTCCAGGCAAGGCCCAATGGCACCGACGTCGCCATACTGTCAAAGCTGCCTTTCCGCCCGACGGACCCCGACGGCGTGTTGGCGCGTGGCCTGAGGACGCCGTTTCTCGCCAGGTCCACGGCGCACGCCGTCACGCGGATCGGCGGTCGCGAGATCGTGCTGCTGTCGGCGCACCTGTCCAGTCCGCAGACCCAGGGCCTTTACAAGCAACGGAACCGGCAACTGGACCTGTTGGCCGCCGTGCTGGCGCGGGATACACGCCCCCTGATCCTTGGCGCGGACCTCAACGGCGTGCCCTGGACTCCACCCGTCGCGCGATTTCGGCGAGACAGCGGCTTGCGCACCCTCGACTACGCGGGCGCACCCGTGGCGACACGGCCGAACTGGCTGCCCTATCTGGGCATCCAGATCGACTACATCCTGCCCAGCGCGTCCGCCTTCCAGGGGGTGCAGCGCGGCGGAACCGATATCGGCTCGGACCACCTGCCGCTTGAGGCGCACCTGTGTCTGATCGACGGGCCATCCGGAGCGCGTTAGAGATTTGCTTCAAAATCAAAACTTTACACCATGATGGGTGAGGCCAGACTCACTCACCCTGCTCTAGCCACCCCAACGGTCACCGCACCACCCCCAGGGCCACGGCGCTGCTGACCCGAAGGCGGCAGAAGGGCTCGACAAAGATGTACTCGGCGGTCCACAGGTCGCTCAACGCATAATCACCACGCAGCAAGGCGGCGATCGGAGGCTCCGTCGCGTCGTCCTCCAGCACCAGATCCATCATGAAGGACACGGACCGGTCGACGCCAAATCCGCTGCCTGGGAACACCGCGTCCCCGCAGACATGGACGTAAGACCAGCGTATACCATAATCCTCGAACGCGAAGTGAAACGCATGCAGGTTGCGCACGGAGGACCAGTCGGGCACCAGCAGGCTTCTCTCGAACCCCTCTCTCAGGGCGGCGCGCAGACTTCGACCCACGCCCACGCCGCGCGGAGCTTGCCGCAGGCGCAGGACGCCAAGGGTTCTTTCGTCGAGGGCACCGGTCGCCTCCAATCCATTCGCCTGCTGAAACGCCTGAATCGCCGCGCGGGTCTCAGGGCCGGCATCGCCATCAAGCGGACCTCGATAGAGGTGGGCCTCGCGCAGAAGGTACTGCGCCGCCGTGGTGGTCATATCCGCTCGAACGTCGGCGGCGGGCCCCATCGCCAGACCAAAGGCCAAACCCGCGACGATCCCCGCCTGTCGCATCCCCCACTCTCCCCCTTCGCGCCCCACGGCGCCGCCTTGCCTGGGGACGCGGTACCGTGAACGAATCACCATAGCCTGCTCCGGTTGCGGTGGACGATAAAAGGCTCCAGAGTTCCTCTTTGGCTCCGATCTGCGAGGCTGACCGATGTTGTTCGAGTTTCCGCGGGACACGATCGTTATCGCCCGCATTCCCTACGAGCGGCCCTATGAAGATCCGATCTCCGTCAAGGCCGGCGATGCCGTGCGGCCGGACGAGGAGAAAAGCGCGTCGACCGACATGGTTGGCTGGGTCTGGTGCGCCGGACCTGATGGAAGGGAAGGCTGGACGCCGCGGGCCTGGCTTGAACGCCAGGGAGCTCAATGGATTATCCGACGCCATTTCTCCGCCTTGGAGCTCGACGTCGAACCTGGCGAGCATTTCCGCGCGTACTTTGGAGAGAGCGGTTTCCTTTACGTCGAGAACGCTCGCGGCGAGAAAGGCTGGGTGCCGGACGGTGCCGTCGAGCTTGCCGAGAGTTGACGGGCGCGATTCACACCGTTCGGCGTCCCGACCGGCTCACGAGCCGTAGAATCGGCGGTGAACGCCGTTCACACCTCTGTTCCAGGGTGGCGGAGGGGGTGTCCGCCGTGGCGGAGAGGGAGGAATTCGTAAATCATTGTTTTCAGGCATAAAAATAGACCAGCGAAACGAAGTGCTCAGCCAACCCGTACGTCAACCCATCCGTCCCGCCACGCATACGCTCAAACGGACGGGGGCGATTATTCGCCACCGGATACGTCGATCAAGCGGCGCACCGACTCCCGCCGAATGAGGGTGCGCCGCCCGATCGTGACCGAGGCCAGCGTGTCGGCGTTCAGCAACGCGTACAGCTTGGTGCGGCCGATGCCCAGGAGAGCGAGCATCTTATTGACGGACACGAGTTCGGCGTCAGGGCTTGGCGTTTGCGGACGCGGCGACGACTGTTCGTCTTGCGCACCCTTGGGCGGCGACGCCTCTACGGCCGGACCCACGCTTTCCAGCAAGTAGAGCCTGTTGACACGTGGCGCACGGCACCACGGGCCCGCCCGGTATGCGATCGCCAGCCGGTAGCGCCCCGCCCTCGCGCGTTGAGGCGGACAAAGAATGCGCGCAAATACCCTGTATCCACGTCAGCGCACGACAATGAATGGATTGTGCAGGGACACAGACAGTCAAAGGTTAACGCCGGGGACGCGCCACGGCACCAGGGCCTGGGCGTTGCCAGCACCAGACCGAGGACCACCGGCACCGGATTTATACCGGCGGTCATTGTGAGGAACCGTTGCAGGTCTTGTTCAATCCGCTCAAGAAAACCGCCGTTCTTAACCTCAAAAAACGTGGAAGAATCCGTGTATACGCCTTGTGCGAGTACACTTCGTGAAACGTATACTCGAAATACGGGGCTTTGGTTATATTGACTCCTTTTGCGTGCTGCCTCATGGTGAAGTCCGAGGGCGCGAACAAGCAAGCAGGACATATCCCCATGGTCCAAAAATCCCGGGGCAATGTTTGCGTACACACACTCGTCGCCGAGCAGTTGGGTCTGCCGCCTGGCGATGTTCCGGATGACCTGCCGCTGCTGCGGGTGGGTGCTGGATCCCTGGCTCTTGTGAGTGTTCACACCGCGCTGAGCGCGGTCGCGCCGGGGCATACACCGGATTTGTCCGAACTGCCGACACTGTCGATCCGGGACATCCAAGGCCGGCTCGACACGCAAGGCGACGCGTCTGGGGGGGCTGGTCCACGCGTGGATCAGGCGGACATGGTGGCGGCCTTACTGGGGGGGGACAGCGACGGCGACCCGTAAGGGGTCGCCACCCCACAAGGATATGCCAACACAGGAGAGGTCGGCATGCCAAACGACGCGATCCCCGATGCCGGACTCCGGCGCAGCGACGCCAAGCGCCTCGATCCCACGGAAACCTTTCCGCTCTCCGATATTCAAAAAGCGTACTATGTCGGTCGCCAGGGGGTGCACGATCTGAGTTCGGTCGGCATCCACTTCTACTTCGAGGTCGAGGGCCCGTTCGACTACGACCGCCTGAACCGTGCCTGGATCGAGACGGTGCGCCGCCATCCCATGCTGCGCGCCCACGTGGCCGGCGACGGGATGCAACGGATCAAGGACGCGGATCCGCCCGACATCGCGCTGCTCGACATGACCGAGTCGTCGGAGGCGGCGTGCACCCAAACGCTCGCCGACCTGCGTTCGCGCCACAGCCACGTGACCTACCGCCCCGAGGACTGGCCACTGTTCCACCTGCTGCTGTGCCGGATGCCGTCGACGGCACGCCTGCTCATCAGCATCGACGGCATCAACATCGATCTCAGCAGCTCCATTCTGATCTTTTCCGATTTCGAGAAGGCCTACCATGGCGAGCCGCTACCGTCGCTCCCCACCTACACCTTCGCGGCCTACGTCCGCGCCCTGGAAGACACCAAGGCCACCGACGAGTACCAGCGCGCCTGCGCTTTCTGGAAAGACCGCATGGCGGCGCTGCCGCCGCCTCCCGACCTGCCGCAACGCCGCCGTCCGGACGAACTGGAGACGCAGCGCTTCGCGCGGGCGCACGCGCGCCTGCCGGCCGAGCGTTGGGCGCGGCTGAAGGCAAGGACCGCCGAGCGCGCCATCATCACGCCGTCGACCCTGCTGTTGGCCGCCTTCGCGGACGTGCTGCGCGGTTGGGCCGCCAATCCCGACTTCACGCTCAATGTGACGGCCTTCAACCGGCTGCCCCTCGACCCCGAGGTAACACGGGTCGCCGGGGACTTCACGTCCATGTTCTTTGTCGAGGCCTCCGAGGGCCACGACACGTTCGAGGCGCGCGCCGCCGCCATTCAGCGCCAGGTTTGGACCTGCCTGCAGTATCGCGCGGCGGCCGGACCCGAGGCTCTGCGCGCCCTGCGCGCCGCGGGCGGAGTCGCGCCGCGCCGCGCCGCCTTCCCCATCGTGTTCACCAGCGCCTTGAGCCTGGACGGCGGCACTGGGCTGTATGGGGCCCTCGGGCGCCTTGGCGAGGTGACCTATGCCCTGACCCAGACACCGCAAGTCTCGTTGGACTATCAGGCCCACGAGACCGATGGCGCCCTGGACATCGTCTGGGACTATGTCACCGACCTGTTTCCGGACGGCCTGCCCGAGGCGATGCTGGCCTGCTACGTCGCGCACCTGGAGGCGCTGACAGACACCGACGCGGCGTGGCAAGCGCCCCACCCCGCCTGGTTCGGCGAAGCCGACCGGGGCCTTCAGGACACCCTGAACGCCACCACCGCGCCGGTGCCACGGGACACCTTGCCAGGACTGTTCACCGCGCGGGCGGCGGCCGCGCCCGACCGCCTCGCCGTGACCACGCCAAGCCGCGCCGTGACCTACGCCCGGCTGCACGCCTGGGCCAACGCCATCGCCGCCGCGCTGACGGAGGCCACCGTCGAGACCGCGCCGGAGCGGCGTTTCTGTATCCTCATCGACAAGGGCGTGGACCAGGTCGCCGCCGTCTGGGGCGCCTTGTTCGCTGGCGGCGCCTACGTACCGCTGGACACCAAGGCCCCGGAAACACGCCTGCGCGACATCATCGGCGACGCCACGCCCGCCGCCATCCTCTGCCTCACCGCCGACCGGGCGCGCGCCGAGGATCTGGCCAGCGGCGTCAAGGTGGTGTGCGTCGACACACTGGAGCCGTCCCGGGGCACCCCCGAGACGCGGGATGCCGGGCTCGCCATCCAGCCGCCGCCGGCCATGGGCGCGCCCGGTGACCTCGCCTATATGATCTACACCTCGGGATCGACGGGCCGGCCCAAGGGCGTGGCCATCGAACAGGCCAGCGTCGTCAACCGCATGACCGACGTGGTGGCGCGCTACGGCATCACCGCCCAGGACACCGCCTTCGCCATCTCCGCCTTGCACCACGACCTGTCGGTCTTTGACCTGTTCGGGATGCTGGCGGTGGCCGGCGGCGGCCTGGCCATGCCGGCGCCCGAGGATGTCCGGAATCCGCCCGCCTGGGTGACCCTGATCGACCGCACCAACGCCAGCGTCTGGAACTCCGTCCCGGCCTTCGCCGACATGCT
>JANQGN010000080.1 GCA_028277295.1 Rhodospira sp. | reverse complement strand
AACACCGCCGCCGGAACGCCCGAAGCACTAGGCAACGCGCCCTTCGGTGTCAATGTTTTCTTTGATTTCGAGGGCTTCCGGGCTTACAACGAGGCACGGTCCGGGATTGGCGGCGGGGCGAGGCTGGCCGCCAGCCCCGGACCCTTTGCGTCCCCAGGCCCGGCCCGCGCGCCCCGCGGCCCCGCACGCCGGGGGCGCGCGGCGGGGGACAGGTCAAACGTCTCCGAAACAATGTCCGAGGGGCCCATGGACGCCGGGGCCCATGTCAAGAGGGGACACCATCCTTCATGAGTTCCGACCCCCCATCCCTGGATGCCTTGCGGCGAGACATCGATACCCTCGACGACCAGATCCTGGACCTTCTGATGCGGCGCTGCGCCATGACCGAACGCGTCGTGGCGGCCAAGCGCGGCGGGCCGGCCCTGCGACCCGGGCGCGAGGCCATGATCCTGCGCCGCCTGGTCGACCGCTGGCACGGTGGCCTGCCCAAGCGGGTCATCATCCGCATGTGGCGCGAGTTGCTGGCCGGCGTGGTCGCCATGCAAGGGCCGTTCTCCCTGGCGGTGTGGATGCCAGAGCGCGGCGCCGGTTACCTGGAGGTCGCGCGCAATCAGTACGGCACGTACACCCCGGCCACGACGCACCAGTCCGCAAGCCAGGTGGTGCGCGAGGTGACCAGCGGCAACGCCACGGTGGGCGTGCTGCCCATGCCCCGCTGGGAGGACGATGCCCCCTGGTGGACGCAAATCCTGTCCTCCGCCGCCGACGCCCCGCACATCGTCGCCCGCCTGCCGGTCACCGGGCCCGGCCCCCTGGGCATCGAGGCCCTGGTCATCGCCCGCATGCCCCCGGAGGCGACGGGCGACGACATGTCGGTGATCGCCGTGGAGACGGGTCACGACATCAGCCGTTCCGCCTTCACCGACGCGCTCGGCGCCGCCAACTTGCCACCCCGCGCCGTGTGGGACACCCGCGACACCCGCGACGATGGCCGAATCCAACTGGTGGAGATCAACGGCTTCGTGGATCCGGACGACCCCCGCCTTAAGGCGGTGTCCGGAAGCGCCACCGCCGGCGGCATCCGCAACGCCCTGCTCCTGGGCGCCTACGCCACGCCACACAGCGAAGAAAGCCTCGCGCCCTGACCCTCCCGCCGGCCCGCGCGACAGCCCGCCCGCCCGCCGGCCGCGGTCTTTGGCAGCCGCCACGCCTTTGGGATATGGTGGCGGCTTCAACGCCGCTCCGCCCGAGACCACTTGACCAACAGGACTCCCTCCCATGACGCAGCCTCCCGTCCGCCCTGGCATTCTGGACCTGAAACCTTACGTGGCCGGCGAGTCCACGCTTGAGGGCGTCGAGCACATCGTCAAGCTGTCCTCCAACGAGGGGGCCTTGGGCGCCAGCCCGCACGCGGTCGAGGCGATGCGCGCGGCGGCGATGGACGCGCACCGCTATCCGGATGGTGGATGCGTGGCCCTGCGCGAGGCCATCGGCCATCGCCACGGTCTGGATCCAGCGCGGCTGGTGTGCGGCGCTGGCTCGGACGAGTTGATCTCGCTGCTGGTGCGGGCCTATGCCGGGCCTGGCGACGAGGTGCTGTTCCCCGCCCACGCCTTCCTCATGTATCGCCTCTATGCCCAGGGCGCCGGGGTGACCCCGGCGGCCGCGCCGGAAAACAACAAGGTGGCCGACGTCGACGCCCTGCTGGCCCACGTCAACGAGCGCACCCGCATCCTGTTCCTGGCCAATCCCAACAATCCCACCGGCACCTACCTGTCTGATGCCGAGGTGCGCCGGCTGCGCGAGGGCCTGCCGGACGATGTGCTGCTGGTGCTGGACGCCGCGTATGCCGAGTACGTGGACAAGAACGACTACGAGCCGGGCGCCGCCCTGGTGGACAGCCACCCAAACACGGTGATGCTGCGCACCTTCTCCAAGATCCACGGCCTGGGCGGCGCGCGCGTCGGCTGGACCTACGCGCCCGCGCACGTGATCGACGTGCTCAACCGGTTGCGCAGCCCCTTCAACGTGGCCGCCGCCTCCCAGGCCGCCGCCGCTGTGGCGATCGCCGATGTGGCCTTCACCGACATGGCCCGCCAGCACAACGACTACTGGCTCTCCTGGACAGCGGAACGGTTGCGCGCGCTCGGCCTGGACCTGACCGACAGCGTCGGCAACTTCGTGCTGGTGACCTTCCAGACCGAGCCAGGCCGCACCGTCCATGACGCCGACGCCTTCCTGCGCGGCAAGGGGGTGATCGCCCGCCCCATGGGCGCCTATGGCCTGCCCGACAGCCTGCGCATCACCATCGGCACCGGCGAGGAGATGCATGCCTGCGTCGATGCCCTGACTGAATTCACCGGCGGCTGAGGCCATAGGCCCGCCGCCGGCCCGTCCGAAGAGAAGACCTCATGACCCCCCTGTTCGAGCGCGTCGCCATTGTTGGCATCGGCCTGATCGGCTCGTCCCTGGCGCGCGCCATCCGCACCCAGGGTCTGGCCGCCGCCGTGACCTGCGCCGACGCCAACCCCGCCCATGCCGACCGCGCCCGGGCGCTGGGCATCGTCGACGAGGCCCACACCGACCCCACCGAGGCCGCGCGCGGCGCGGACCTGGTGGTTCTGTGCATGCCCATCGGCGCCTACGCGGAGGTCGCCCAGGCCATCGGCCCGGTGTTGGCCCCTGGCGCCATCGTCTCCGATGTGGGATCGGTGAAGCAGGCTGCCGTGGCCGCCATCCAGCCGCATCTGCCCGAGGGCGTCCACCTGGTGCCCGGCCATCCCATCGCCGGCACCGAAAAATCAGGCCCTGACGCCGGCTTCGCCGACCTGTTCCCCGGGCGCTGGTTCATCCTGACCCCCCTGGAGGACGGCGACGAGATCGCCACCCGCAAGGTCGCCGACCTGTGGCGCCGCTGCGGCATGACGGTGGAGCGCATGAGCCCCGCGCACCACGACCGGGTCCTGGCCATCACCTCGCACCTGCCGCACCTGATTGCCTACACCATCGTTGGCACCGCCA
>JANQGN010000035.1 GCA_028277295.1 Rhodospira sp. | reverse complement strand
CGAGGGGGTCGAGGAGATCATCGAGACCGACGAGCGGGTCTACCGCATGCGGATCATGCCGCATCACAACAGCCAGGGGGAGACGGACGGCGCGATCCTTGCTTTCATCGACGAGACCGAAGGCCGCGAACAGCAGCACAAGCTGATGCAGAGCGAACAATGGTTGCGTCTGATCACTGACTCGGTTCCGGTGTCCATCACCTATGTCAACGAAGACCAGAAGGTTACCTTCAGCAACCGCTACTTTGCCGAGACCTTCGGTCTGGACAAGGGCAAGATAGTCGGCACCCAGGTCGAGGAGTTGCTGGGCCGCTCCAACTACCGGCGTTTGCGTGATGCCCTTCGGGGGGCGCTGGAGAACCGCGCGCAACGGGGCGAGGCGCAGTTGCAATTGTCCCGTGGCGACCATCGCTTCATAGCCTATAGCATGATCCCGCACTGTGACGCCGCTGGCCCCGTGTTGGGCGTGTTCATGCTGCTCAGCGATGTTGACGACATCAAGAGGGCCGAATCCTCGCTGCGAAACGCGAAGGACATGGCGGAGGAGGCCAACCGTGCCAAGAGCGAGTTCCTGGCGAATATGAGCCATGAACTGCGCACGCCGCTGAACGCCATCCTGGGCTTTTCGGAAATCCTCTCTCACGAGCTCTTTGGCGAGATTCTCAACAATGAGTACAAGGAGTACACCCGCATCATCCATGAGAGCGGGCAGCATCTCCTCAGCCTGATCAACGATATCCTGGATTTGTCGAAGATCGAGTCCGGACGTATCGAGTTGCATGAGGAAGCGGTCGACCTCTATCAGTCTGTCGACGCGGTTGTTCGCCTGGTCAGCGAACGGGCCCAGAACGCCATGGTGGAGGTTATTGTCGACCTTCCTCCGGATCTGCCGCAGCTGCTGGCCGACGCCACGGGTGTCAAGCGTGTCCTGATCAACCTCTTGACCAACGCCATCAAGTTCACGGAGCACGGTGGCAACGTCGCCATTACCGCCGCGCTGACCCGCCGTTGGCTCACCATCAATGTGGCTGACACCGGTATTGGCATCTCGCAGGGGGACATCCAGCGGGTGTTCGCGCCGTTCGAACAGGTCGACGGATCCCTGGCCCGGCGATCGGATGGGGTTGGCCTGGGGTTGCCCATCACCCGCTCGCTGATGCGTCTGCATGGCGGCGACATTAGCTTGTCCAGCAAGGAGGGCGAGGGGACCACGGTGACCGTGCGGTTCCCGCGCGAACGCTGTATCGTCGACGCCAACGGCGCTCGGCCCGCGGACGTGGACCCGGCGGCGCCGGAACCCGCCTCCGGGGTGGCCTCGGAGGACGTGGTCGCCGATCAGGTGGTTGGCGACAACGCTTGATCCAAGCGGCTCGCGCCGGACTCGCCCGAGCCTGGGGCGGATCGCCTCACATTTGACCCTCCTGGCGGGTTAAATGAGAGGCGTGAATCCGCCCTAAATAATTGATTTAGAGCAGATTTATGTGACCGATCTGAAACAAGGTGATTCAGATTGGTCACGATCTGCTCTAGACGATCGTCTCTCAGTGTCTGTCCGGAAAGCCTTGCTTAGTACCACATACGGCATGCGATTCGACCACGGGCACACACCATATTGTGGTTCCCAAGACTTACCGGACGGGCTCTCATGGCCCGAGCCAGAGAATGTCCCTTGTCAGGGCCGACCCGCCGCTGTTAACGCTATAAGCCCCGAGGCATCGCCAAGGCGGATCCGCCCTCGGGGTGCCGTTTCGCGCGGGCGCGCCCGGGAGGGGCGGGGTGCTCGCCGCCGCCCGCCTCGCGCGGGGTCCTTCGCCCTTTGGGAACGCTCATGAACAGTCTGGTCCTTGTCCTGCGCCATCCCAAGCTGAAGGGATTATATGACTACTGGCTTGGATTGTGCCGCCACGAAACGCCTCCCATGGCCGATGACGTGGAGCCCGCCGATCTGCGGCCCTGGATGGGAAATCTGGTGGTCATCAAGGTGGCCCCTGGGAGCCGAAAGGAAGGCACCTTGGCCACCTACACCTATTCGTTCTACAGCCAGTTCTTCGCCGGCAAGTTTGGCGACGACAAGGCCGGTCAGACGCTCGACATGCTGCCCGATGGTCCGCGCGACATCCTGCGCGCCGAATACGACCGTGTGGTAAGAGAGCACATCCCCGCTTCTCGTGTGTACACCGCTGACTTCGATGGCCTGACGCAGACCTGGGAACGCCTGGTGCTGCCCCTGTTCGATATCGATGGGGCCGTGGACAAGCTGCTGGTGGCGGCCTACGAGTTGCCGCGCTGAGCCGTCGTCGTGGACGGCCTTCGGGGGCGGGCCGGGTAAGGGCCGGCGGCGTGCGGCCTACAAAGGGTGGTGGACAACGGTCCCCGAATTATACAGCATGTGGCAAGACGACGCGCCGTCTCGGGAGGGCGCGCCGGCTCCCGGGTGCAGGCGGGCGCGGCCGGTTGGACGCGCCCGGGCGTCTCTGGGATACAGCAAGGGATATGTCGATGAGCCTCCCACCGCCCTCGCCGTCGAACGATCGGACAGATGATGATGTGCTCACGGCCGACGAGTTCAACCTCTGGTGTGCGCTGAACAACATGCCCTTCCGGCTGACGGAGCACGTCTGGCCGGACGGCGCCACGGAGTGGGACGTGGAGGTCCATCCCGGCCGGCCTGACCAGACCGTGGCTTACGGGACCGGCCAGACCGATGAAGGCGTTGCCGCCGCCATGGCGTTTGCCTTTGTGGCCGGTGTGGAGTGGGCTGGACAGCCCCAAAACGGCGGCGATGAGGACGACGAAGACGAACGCGACGATTGTCCCATGGCAGACCGCCAGGTGGGACCGGTGTTCACGGCACCGGTGGCGGCGCTGGCGGGCGGCGACCGGGGCGGCGACCTGCCGGATGACGGGGGGGACGAGGGCGCGCCCGCCGGGCTCGACCCGGCGTTGGTGGACCTGGCGGAGGCGGTGGATGAGGCCGGCGATCCCGGCGCGTCCCCGGTGGAGGCGTCGGGGACTGGCGACTGGCGCGCGGCGATGCCCGACGGCGGCGACTGGGAGGCCGCCGGCTGGGACACCGGCACCGCCGATGTCGGGGCCGATGCCGGTGACACCGGCGCCGAGATTGAGGCCAACGCCGAGACCGGCGAAAACGTCGATGACGAGGCCGACGATGGGGAGGGTCAAACGGTTCTCGCGGCCTTGATCGACGGGGACACGGACGCGGACCTGGGCGCGGAACACCAGGCACCGCCCGATCACGACGAGGGGGCGGACCCGGAGTGGGCGGCGGCGGAGGTGGAAACCGGTGTCGAGGCCGGTGGGTCCGATGGGTCTGCCCCGTCCTACGCGCCGCCGGCGCTGGAGCTGTTCCAGGCGCCGCCCCGGGACTCCGAACGGGTGCTCGATGAACAGGCGCTGGCCGACCGCGCGCGCGCCCTCGAAACCGTCTTGCGCAACTTCAAGGTGCGTGGCGAGATCATGCAGGTCCACCAGGGGCCGGTGATCACGCTTTACGAACTGGAACCGATCCCCGGCACCAAGTCCTCGACCGTCATCAACCTGGCCGACGACATCGCCCGCTCCATGAGCGCGGTGACGGCGCGGATCGCCGTTGTCCCCGGGCGCTCGGTCATCGGCATCGAACTGCCCAACGAGAGTCGCGAGACGGTCTATCTTCGCGAGATCCTGGGTTCGGACGCCTTCTCGGCGAGCGTCGCCAAGCTGCCGCTTGCCCTGGGCAAGGCCATCGACGGCGGCCCCTTCGCGGTCGACCTGGCGCGCATGCCCCACCTGCTCATCGCCGGCACCACGGGATCAGGCAAGTCGGTGGGCATCAACGCCATGATCCTGTCGCTCCTGTGCCGCATGTCGCCCGACCGCTGCCGCCTGATCATGGTTGATCCGAAGATGCTGGAACTGTCCGTCTACGACGGCATCCCCCATCTGCTGACGCCCGTGGTCACCGACCCCGGTAAGGCGGTGCTGGCGCTCAAGTGGGCGGTGCGGGAGATGGAAAGCCGCTACCGCGCCATGTCGGCGGTCGGCGTGCGCAGCATCGAGGGCTTCAACCAGCGCATGAAGGAGGCCATGGCCAACGGCGAGGTCATCACCCGCCAGGTCCAGGTGGGCTACGACCGCCAGGCCAAGGAGCCGATCTTCGAGGAACGGCCCATGGAGTTGCGCACGCTGCCCTACATCGTGGTGGTGGTGGACGAGATGGCCGACCTGATGCTGGTCGCCGGCAAGGAGATCGAGGCCGTCATCCAGCGCCTGGCGCAGATGGCCCGGGCCGCCGGCATCCACCTGATCATGGCCACCCAGCGTCCCTCGGTGGATGTCATCACCGGCACGATCAAGGCCAACTTCCCCACCCGCATCAGCTTCCAGGTGACCAGCAAGATCGACAGCCGCACCATCCTCGGCGAGGCCGGGGCGGAGCAACTGGTGGGGCAGGGCGACATGCTCTACATGGCGGCCGGCGGGCGCATCGCCCGCGTCCATGGCGCCTTCGTCTCCGACCGGGAGGTGGAGGCGGTTGTCGGCCAGCTCAAGGCCCAGGGCGAGCCCCATTACGTCCACTCCATCATCGAGGAGGACGCCGAGGGCGTGCCCATTGGCGAGGACGGCGGCGGGGGACAGGCGAGCGCCGGTGTCGATGTCGAGGGTGTGCTGAGCGAGGGTTCGGGCGACGATCTGTATGATCAGGCGGTGGCCCTGGTGTTGCGTGAGAACAAGGTGTCGGTCAGCTTCATCCAGCGTCACCTGCAGATTGGCTACAACCGCTCCGCCCGCATCGTCGAGCGCATGGAGTCCGAGGGGCTGGTGAGCGCGGCCAATCACGTGGGCAAGCGCGAGATCCTGGCGCGAAGCCGGATGACGGCCGGTTTCGGCGACGACGACGACGGTGATGTCTGAGCGGTCGGGTCCGGGCATGACCGGCTGGACAACACGGGGTGTGCGGTCCCTGGCCGCGTTGTCCGGGGCGCGTGTCGGGCCGCGCCGCGCGGCGTTGGACGGTGATCGGCCAACACTGCATATCCGCTGCGGCTCGGATATCGTCGAGGCATTGGCGGCGGCGGGGTTCCAGGGCGATGTCCTGGAGGTGACCGATCCCCTGATCCAGGGACCGGTGCCGGAGACCCGATCGGCGCGCCACCACACGGCGACCCGAGCCGCCTTCATCGCGGCGGCCTACGGCTTGTCCGCGTCGGAGGCGCGCGCGCGCATGGCGGCCGAGGCGGCGGGGCTGCGGGCGGCGGCGCGGTATGATCGCGTGGTGTTGTGGTTCGAACACGACGCCTACGACCAACTGATCCTGGCGCGGGTCCTGGATGCCCTGCACGGATGGCGCGACCTGCCGGCGCGGGGGGCCCTCGTGCTCTACGATCCGGCCCGGGACGGCGCGGCGGTCGGGCGGGTGCGGGGCCTGGGGGAGCTGTCGCCCGAACGCTTGCGTCTGCTGTGGGGGCGGCGCCGCGCGGTCACGGCGATCCTGACCGCCCAGGGGCGTCGCGTGTGGACGGCCTTGCGCCGGCCGGACCCCCGGTCTCTGGCGTTGTTGGCCCGGGGGCCGGTGCCCGGCCTGCCCACCATGCCGATCGCGCTGACCCGTTGGCTTCAGGATCTGCCCTGGGTGGGTGATGGCCTGGGGCGGACCGAGCGGGACATTCTCCGGACCCTGGCGGAGCACGGCGGGACCGCGCGAACCGGAGCGCTGTTCGCCGCCTACCAGACCGATGATCCGCTGCCGACCCTTGGGGATGCCATGTTCGTCCATGTGATCGTGGGGTTGACCAGGGGGCCGACGGCGGCGGTGGCGCGGGTGGATGCGGCGGGTGGCCCCGAGCGTGCCGCCATGTGGTCCTTGACCGAGACAGGCCACCGCCTGCTGGCGGGTCACGCCGATTGGGCGGCGCTGGGGGGCCTGGACCGCTGGATGGGCGGCACCCACCTTGTGTCGCCACGCCCGGCGTGGCGCTGGGATTTGCGGGCGGGCGGGCTGGTCTCGACCGGCTAGAGTATCCGTGTTGATCAAGCGGCTTTTGGCATCCATGAACGCCCTGCCTTGAGCGGGGCGTTTGCCAGGACGACGAGCTTTCGCATGATGGCG
>JANQGN010000753.1 GCA_028277295.1 Rhodospira sp. | reverse complement strand
GTGCGGGCGCGGAAGCGCGCGCGGGCCTTCTGCCAGGCGGTCTCGATCAGGTCGCAGCCGGTGTGTAGCGCGAAGGCCAGCAGGTTGAGCACGACCAGCACGCTGGCCAGGGTTTCCTTGCCGTGGCGGATGGGGACGTCGTTCATCCAGCGATAGCGATAGGTTCGTTTGGCGGTTCCGCGCCGGTGGGTCTCGGTCACGGTGTCCAGATCGACACCGTTCAGGTAGTCCCACAGGGTCTTGTGGCTGGCCGGTTTGCAGACCAGCAGGAACGACCCGCCGGCCTCCCGGATCGCCTGGCACAAGGGCTGGTTGGCGTACAGGTCGTCGCCCAGGTAAACCGGCCGCAGCCAGGCGTAGTCCGGCGCCACGCGCGCCAGCCAGCGCTTGGCCGCCCGGTTTTCGCAGTCCTGCTTGGCCGCGCCGTCCTGAGTGTCTGTCCGGAAAGCCTTTCAAAGCGCCACATACGGTATGCCGTTCAGGTTAAAGCATACAACATATTGAGGCCCCCAAAACTTTCCGGACGGGCTCTGAGGGCGCACGAACTCCGGTGGCAACGGCACCACCGTCTTGTGGCCCGGGGCGACCATGGTGGCGCCCAGAAAGGGATGAAAATACTCGGTTCCGCCGTCCGAGCGTTGAACGACGGGCTCTGCATGAAGAACACCGAAAACGCCGCCATGCCGATGTCGTCCATCGTATAGCGTCCGTTCCGCCCCGTCCGCCGATCCGGCAGGGCTCCGAATCCAGATTACGGGATGTTCATGTTGAGGATTGAGGCGAGGTAGCTGGGATCCCATGCGGCCCGTTTGCGTCGGGTCTTGAGGGGTCGCTTGTCGGAGATGGCGCGCACGAGGTTGAAGGCGAAGTGGCGCACGACGGCCATGTTTTTGGCGCCGTGGCCGGTGCGGACGCGAGACAGGTCGTCCTTGAAGGTGACGTCGAGGACCCAGTGTCCGCGCACGGCGTCGGCAGCGGCCGGGGCAGAGAGCGTGGCGGAGGAGATATAGAGCATGTTGCGCGATTTCTGACTCGCCCAGCATGCTCTAAGTGTCTGTCCGGAAAGCCTTTCAAAACGCCACATACGGTATGCCGCTCGGGTGCAAACACACAAGGGCACCTCGAAAAACTCCCAAATCGACCTGTTTGGCGAACCGCAACCCGTTGAAAAACAAAGATACCGGTTCGGCCAGAAAGGGGTTTTTCGAGGTGCCCTCTAGGTCCCAAGCCAGGTTGAAGGCCCACCCGAGCCCAAGCGCGCGGTGGTGCCGCCGTGGCCGACGATGCCGCAGACGTGGACCGTGTTCCGCCCAGCCTTCTTGGCCTCGTACATGGCTTTGTCAGCGGCCGCGTAAAGATGCTCCAGGCAGGCAACACCCGGCGGATTCAGGCAGGCCACCCCCACCGATACGGTGAGGCAGGGGCTCACCGGGCTCGTGGCGTGGGGGATCGCGCGGCGTTCGACGGCGGCGCGAATGCGCTCGGCCACGTGAACCGCCCCGGCGACGTTCTGGGTCGTCACGAGGCAGCAGAACTCCTCGCCCCCTATTCGGAAGACCAAGTCCCCCTTGCGGGCCGCGGTCTCGCGCAACGTCGCGGCCACGCGGACCAGAGCGACATCCCCGCAATCGTGGCCATATGTATCATTATACTTCTTAAAATGGTCGACATCAATCATCAGCAGACACAATGATGTTCCAGTACGCAGCGCGGACTCGACAAGAGGCCCGGACACCTCGTCAAAATATCGGCGATTACTAAGCCCCGTAAGACTGTCATGCAGAGCCTGATCGCGCATCACCGTTCTCTGTCTTTGTGTTTTCCTCCACAAAATCGTGACCATTCCAAAAAGAAACAACAGAAGAGAAATCAAGGCAATTATGGCAACAGAAAGGAAAAGTATCCATCTTTTTGTTTTATTTGCCTTCTTTTTGACATAGGAGTCATTGCGAAGAAACAAGTAAGTCATCGTGTCTTCGGCCACGAAGGACAACGCCTCGGCATCCCGTGCCTCTTGCGGCTTCAAGGGTGCCGATTCCAGAAGAGCCAACAGGTCCGTCAATGCCCTGTCAAAGGCGTCCACCTGTTGGTTGACGAAGTCCAGAAACGCCGGCTCCAGATGATCCACACGGGAACTGGACAGGATGATCTCCCGCCGCAACCGCAGGATCCGCAGAGACTGGATTAGGTCATCTGGCGCGGCGCGGTCCGGCTCCTTGAGGAACTTACGCACGTCATTCATGTAATAAGTCGTCAAATCAGTGGAGCGAACAACGTCCTCAGCTGACCTATTGAAAACATTATAAAGCTGATTGGGTAGATCGACCAGCCCAACCCAAACAAGAACAACAATAAACACCGATACGATCAAATAGGGGATACCGAAGATCCACCATCCCCACTGTCGGCTACCTGGCTTTCCTGATGCTGACAATGTTCCAGATCCACTTCGCCGAAGACGCCGTCCCTTCACCAACATCCTCCGCGTTATGTGCCCAGATCAGGCGAAACGGCCCTCGCCCATCCGCGGCGATGGGCTCCCCCTCGAAGCGTGTGGCGAACAAGACCTCCTCCAGCCCTTCCTCTTCGGCCGGAATCAGCATCACAGTATAGTTGTCCGAAGCGCGAAGCATAACCCTTGACGCGTCACCCAGCCCCAGATCGCGCAGCAAGTCCACCAGACGAACCCCGGTGTAGGTCCCGTTCATGCCGGCGGGGTCGGCCTCAAGGGTGTAGCGCACCAGAGGCAGCCGTTCGATATCCGCGAACGACAGGCTCTGGCGCTCCGGCACGCCCATCACCGACAGAGAGTGCGTCACGGCGGCTTCGGCGACGGGCGTGGTCACCGGGATCAAGTCTCCCGCGCGCGCCCATCCCAAAGGCCCTGTCAGCCCCACCGTCAGCGTCAGCGCCAACACCGGAAGCGCGGCGCATGAATCAACCGGCGGCGATACTCGTTGCCATGGTGTCACGGCGTGCCCCCCGGACGTCGTGTCCCCGATTGGCGGGCGCGGCGCGGTCTGCCTCGCCTTCGACCAACCGACCAATCCTGGGAATGGTCGTCTCTCAGCCCCGGTGGGTCAATCTCTTTGCGTCGGAACGACGTGGTTTATGCGCCATGACCGGCGAGGGAAGCGCGCCGTCCTACCCCTCCAGCGCCGCCCACATCTCGCGGTCACGCTGGGCGGTCCAGACGCGCGGGCGGCGGATACCGCGCGCCTCGTCCCAAGCGCGGGTCACGTTGAAAGGCATGCAGTGCTCGTAGATGACCCACTTACCGTAATGAGCGTCCATGCGCTCGCGACATCTTTGGTAGACGGTTTTCAGGTCCAGGTTCAAGGCCACCCCGTCCCGCGCGGTGTCGAACAGATCGGTGACGAAAGCCTCGGTCTTAGCCATGGCCGCCGCGCAGTCCTCGGGGGTCGTCAGCGCCTCGCCACGGCCCGGCACCAGCCGGTTTGGCGTCATCGCCCGCAAGCGGCGCAGGGTCTCCGGCCAATCGGCCAGATGCGCGTCACCGCAATACGGTGTGGCGTTGTCCTCGACCAGGTCGCCGGAAAACAGGATGCGCTCCCCGGCGAGCCAGGCGATGGTATCGCCCTGGGTATGGCCCTTGCCCGGATGCAGAATCTCGACGCGCCTGTTGCCCAGGTCCACGGTCAGGTGGTCATCGAAGACGAGGGTGGGCCAGGTCAGCCCCGGGATGGTCTCGATGCCCTGGAACAGGCGCGGGAAGCGGCCAGCCTCGCTGTCGAAGTCCTCCTGACCGCGCTCGACGATCATCTCGTACGTACCCCGACTGGCGATGACGGCCTGTGGCCGGTAAGCCGAGGCCCCCAGGACCCGCACCGCGTGATAGTGGCTGAGCAGCACGTACGTGATCGGCTTGTCGGTGACCGCGCGGATCTTCTCCAGCACCCGTCCGGCCATCATGGGCGTCGCCTGGGTGTCGATCACCATCACCCCATCATCACCGATGATGACGCCGGTGTTGGGATCACCTTCGGCGGTGTAGGCGTAGGCCCCCTGCCCCAAGCAGGTGAAGGAGCCCTGCTTCTCACCCAGATCACCGGTGGACGCAAACGTTGCGGGCTGACCAGACATGGGAGCGTCTCCTGTACACGGCTTGGTCGCGATCACAAGGCCCCGACCGCAAAGCCTCGAGAGATACCCAGTGCTGGCCCCCCTCTCCCGATGAGGCCCCACTTAAGGGGCGACTCGAAGCCTCGCCGACAGACCGCCGGCAGTATAGTCCCAGATTAGTTTCAAACGAAACTTTTCCGACGTGCCGCGGGCCCCCCCCCTACATCAGCCGCAGGGTGTCGGTCACCCCACGCGGCACCAGCAGAAAGTACCGCCCCGGATTCTTCATCCGCCCGGCGGCGTGAAAGGCAACCTCCCCTGCTCCCCAAAAAATGTCGCCACGCGCCAGGCCCTTGATGGCGGACCCCGTGTCCTGGGCCACCATCAGCCGGCGCAGCAACCGCCCGTCGGGATCGGTGGTGTCCACCCATACCAGCGCCCCCAGGGGAATGACCGACGGGTCCACGGCCAGGCTACGCAGTGGCTCCAGCGGGATGCCCATGGCCCCGATGGGGCCGTTGCCAGTGATCTCGCGGAAAAAAATGTAGCGCGGGTTCTGGCGCATCAGCGCCCGCCCCGCCTCGGGGTTGGCTCGCAACCAGGCGCGGATCGCCGGCATGGAGCCGCCATCGGCCAGGCCGCGCTCGCGCACCAGCCGACCGATGCCCACGAAGGGGTGACCGTTGTTGGCGGCATAACCAATGCGCGTCCGCGCCCCGTCGGGCAGGCTGACCCGCCCCGAGCCCTGAATGTGCAGAACGTGCAGGTCCACCGGGTCGTCGGTCCAGAACAACACCGGCGCCGCGCCTCCGAGCGCCCCATCCTCGATGGCCGCCCGGTCGTGGTACGGCTCCATCGTCCCGTCCACGAGACGCTGGCCATGCCCGTCGATGGTCACGAGGTCGTCGGGAACCCCATACACCGGCACTTGATACGGACCACCGCGCTCGCGGGACGCGCGGATGTGCGCCTCATAGTACCCGGTAAACAGCCCCGCGCCCGCGCCTGTGTCGGGGGTCACCGCAAAGCCTTGAAAGTTCCCCTCCAGGAACGCGCGGAACGTCCGGACATTATCAGGTGGCACCGTCGCCATGCGGCGGCAGGCCGTCTGCCAGACCGCAACCGACCCCGCCACATCGACGGCGTGGCTGTCGACATGCGCCAACGAAGACGCGGGGTCGCGCCGCAACACCACGCCGCAGGTGCGCGCCAATGCCTCGCGCACCTCGATCAGGCGGTCCTCGGTCCAGCCCGGCAGGCTGGTGACCGGCACCGGGGTGTACACGGGAGTCGGCGGTGGCGCTGGACGGCGCGGCGCGCAGGACACCGCCAAGGCGGCCCCCAAGCCGGTGGCGAGACAAAGACCAATCACCAGGGACAGGCGCCATCGGCGGCGGGCCGCCATCACCAGCGTCCAGGCCCTGGCGCGGATCGATGGCGGCACGGTGCGGCTGGCCCACCCGCCCGCGCGCTGCGGCTCCGGTGGCGCACCCACCGCAAGGCCTCAGTCATCCTCTGGGGTTCGGGTCGCCACCAGCAGCCAGTTGGGATCGCCCGAGGTGGTATCACGGGCAAAGGTCCACAGGTCGCTAACCTTGGCGATATGGTCGGGATCGCCATCGACCACCTTGCCGTCGCGGTCCCGCACGACATTGATCTGCTCGGTCACGAACGCAACCGTTACTTGCGTCACCCGGTCTTCGACCCGTCCATCCTGTAGCGCGATGGACTTGAAACCCAGCACCTCGGTTTCCATGAACTCGCCGGCGGACTCGCGATCGTCGATCGCCGCAGCGAAGTTTCGATAGACCTCGCCCGACAACATCGGTCGCAGGGTCGGTTTGTCACCGTTGGCGAAGGCGGTGACAATCATCTCGAACGCCCCCCGGGCTCCCGTCAGGAAAGATTCCGTGTCGAAGTCGGGATCGGCGCGCATGACCGAGTCCATACCGGCCACGGCCGATGCACGACCCCATGACGACAGAGGGCCGGTGGCCTGGGCCTCCTCGTCGTCACCGACGCCCTCGCCACGGCGACGGCCCGGCAAATCAACCACGTTGTCGTCGCGCCGCTGGGCCCGATCAGCCTGCGCCTCGTAGGGCGATCGGCGGGGCTTTTCGTTGCCGGTGCGACGGCCGAGCACACTCCGCAAGCGCAGCACAAGGAACGCCGCGATCATGGCGAAAAAAATGATATCGAGGAACTGCAAACTGTCGTCC
>JANQGN010000744.1 GCA_028277295.1 Rhodospira sp. | reverse complement strand
TACCTGGACATCGTGGCGCTGGGATCGCTGGTGGAGGGCGGCTTCGTCGCCAAGTCCGAGGTCGGCACATGGCCCGGATTCGGCACCATCGCCCGCCTGGGGCGCACCGTGTTCGTGGAGCGCAAACGTGCCAGCAGCCGGCGCGGCGGCGATGCCATCCTCACCCGGCTTGTCCAGGGTGAGCCGCTGATCCTCTTCCCCGAGGGCACCAGCAGCGATGGCAACCGCGTGCTGCCGTTCAAGAGCGCGCTGCTGGCGGTGGCCGAGCCGACGCGCTGGCGCGGCCGCGCGGCCGCTGGCGGCCAGACTCGCGCGACCCCCGCGCCCAAGCCCAAGCCAAACGGGGCCATGACGGCACCGAAGGCAGCCCGGCCCGTCACCATACAGCCCGTCTCCCTGGCCTATACCCGGCTGGACGGCGTGCCCGCGGGCTATGGATGGCGCCCGTTTTTCGCCTGGTATGGCGACATGGGCCTGGTCGGCCACCTCTGGACGCTGCTGGGGTTGGGCGAGGTGACCGTCGAGGTCGTCTTCCACGCGCCGCTGACCGCAGACAGCGCCGGCTCCCGCAAGGCGCTCGCGCAGCACTGCCAGCGTGTGGTGACGGCCGGCACGGCGGCGCTGCTGGGCGGGCGCGGTGTTGCGGAGGCGGCCCTTCTGGGGCAGGAGGCGGGGCGTCCGCCGGCCGCCGCCAAAGATGCGACTCCCGCCACGTCCCCGCGGGCCGACAATGGCGAGCCGTCGCGCGACCGGGCTCTCTCCGGCCGGTAGAGCGGGGACTCTGGAGCATGTTGCGTGATTTCTGAATCGCCCAGCATGCTATAATGGTTTGTTTTTCAAGCAAATCGTCCCCAAAAGATCGTCCAGGGCGATCTGTGCCAGATCGCTCGGGATTTGCTCTAGACCGGCCAGGGATCGCCCGGGTCGTCGCGGTCACGGGTTCGGGCGAACACAGCGTCAGCCAGCCGGTCCATCAGCGCGCGATACGCCGGCGACTCCGGTGACGCCTGCGCCCCGAGCCACCCCTCGGCCCAGGCAACCAACGCGCCTTGCCGGCACAACGCGGCGCTGGCGCGGATGGTGTCGCCGGCACGGGTTCGGGTTTCGGTCGGCGCCAGCCCCTGGCACAGGCTGTCGCCCGTGACGACCCCGCCACCACTGCCCAGGAACAGCACCGTGCGATAGCCGCCGCCGCCCTGCCCTGGCGGAACCGCGATGAAGGTCAGCGGGCGCCGGTTGACCAGGCCGCTCATACCGGCGGCGGAGGCCTCGGCCACGGCTTGCGCGCCGACGCCCGGAAACGGGTTGCCATAAACCTCAAGGGGAAGGGACGTCGTGATGACGTAACGGAACACGTCGTTCTGGCTCTGCACGTGGGTGACCGTGCGCGGCGCATTGGCGCAGCCGGCCAGTCCCACCCCCAGACCCAGGGCCAAGGCGGGCAACATGCCGGCGGTGAGACGAACGCGGCGGACCATCATCATGGCGCATATCCCCTTTTCGGTCTGCCCCCCGCCCGGCGGCGGCCTCGCGCCCCCCCGGTCCCCAGCCGGGAACGCTGGATCGATACGGTTCCGTGTCATTCTGCATGGCAAGGAAATGCGGCCCGAATGCGCGCGCCGACCGCCTTCAATGCGCCACGATCCACGACAGGAGAAGCGCATGCTCCAGGTCACGCGCGCGCCGTAAGGCGGCCTTGGCGCGGCCCACGGCCCGGCCTGAATAGTGCAGGTAACCGTCGTCGAAAGCCCGGCGGGCCGCCAGGTCCGAGGTGAACACGGCGAAGGCGAGGCGATGGCCACTGGCGCCGCGCGCGATACCGGCCAAGCCACGCCCATGGAACATGGTGCCGCTCTTGGCCCAGACCCGCGGGACCAGGGACCCGGCGCGGACGCTGGCGGCCACCGGCCGGGCCGCGCCCTCGGGTGTTTCGAACGCACGCCTGGGCAGCACCGTGTCATAGCGCAGCATGCCCCCGATCGGACGCTCCAGCGCGAACCGCAAGATGGCGACGATCTGCGCCGGGCTGGCGCGGCTGGTCGATGACAGGCCAGAGTGGTTGGCCATCACGAATCCGCGCCAGTCCACCCAGGGCATGCTTTCGGTCATCCACTGGCGCAGCACGGCGGCCGAGGTCTCCAGGTCCTGGGGGCCGTGCCCGACCAGCGCCCGGCTGGTGGCCAGGCCGACAAGCTCGGCCAGAAGGTTGTTGCTGTGCTTCAGGCCGGCGGCGCTGATGACCGCCAGGGTGGGGCTGAGGTGCGCGGCGACAAGGGCGCCACGAGCCGGCCCGCCGGCCGGCCGCGCCGGCGGCAGGATGACCCCGGCGTCCTTGGCCAGGGCCCGGAAGACGCTGGCGGTGAACGGCGCCGGCGCCTTTACCGGCAGCCAGCGGGCGCCGCGCTCGGCCACCAGGGGGGACAGACGCCAGCGCTCGACCACCGCGTCCCCGGCCGGGGTGAGCGCCCCGTCACCACCTTGATGTGTCACGAACGCGTGTCGCAACCAAGGCCCGGCCCGGCGCCAATCCCCCACCGCCTGGTCACGGTCCACAACCACCGGCGCAACGGGCGGCGTGCCGTGGGTCTCCACCAGCGACACGGCGTCGCCGCGCCAGCGCACCCGCACGCGATTGAAGTCCAGGCTGAGGGCCGACAGACCAGGATTGTAGCTATGCTCCGGAGGCTGGGCGGGATCGATGGCCGGCGCGCGCGGCAACGCCGAGTCATCGTGGACGAAGGCCCCCTCCAGCCGTCGCAGGCCCACCGCCTTGAGCTGTGCCGCCAGGTCGCGCAGGTCCTTGGCGTCCAGCACCGGGTCGCCGCCGCCCACCAGGGACAGGGTGCCCCGCCAGGTGCCGTCCGCGCCCCGCGTTCCATCGAAGCGAACCTCGGTGCGGAAGCGGTGATCCGGTCCCAGCACCCGCAGCGCCGCGACGGTGGTGGGCACCTTGACCACCGACGCCGGCAGAAAGGCCGTCTGGCGGGCATTGTGCTCGGCCAGGATTTCCCCGGTCTCGACATCGACCACGAAGAACCCCACCTGCGCCGGAGCGAAACCGGCGGCGGCGATCAGGTCGGCGGCGTCCGGGCGCGGCGGGGCCGGCTTGAGGGCGGGCGGACGCGGCGGTCCCAGTCTGGGAAGCAGCGCCAAGGACACTGTGCGATCGCCCACCGCCCTCCCGTCGCCTTGGGGAATGCCCCCATGGGACAGGACGCCGGCCACGCCCTGGGCCGAGACGGCGCCGGTGGGCGCGGTATCAAGAATCGATGAGAGCACGGACGGATGGGGCTTGGGCGGTGGTGGGGCCGGCACGGGGTCGGCGGCCAGTGCCGTGGTGGGATCAAGCAGACCCACCGCCA
>JANQGN010000601.1 GCA_028277295.1 Rhodospira sp. | reverse complement strand
AACATGGCATTGGGCAACAGTTCCGTGACGGTGCCGTTGAACTCGATGGCATCTTCCTTGGCCATACTGATTCCCTGACTTGTGGCGAGGTGGCCCGTTTCATGACCGCGATTCGCTGAAAAGTCAAGTGCGCTCAACGGGATGCTGGTCCGCGTCAGAGGCGCGCCGGCTGGCGTCGGGCGCGGTCCCGCTGTGATGGGCGTAGGTGGCCCAGTCGGGGGCATAGCCATCGTCGGCCTGGTCGCCCCAGGTGGTCCAGCCGGGCCGGGTGCCGCGCGCGAACAACTCCAGGTACGGCCCCGGCGAGCACGCCTCGATAAGGGCGTATTGCTCGTCGGGCTTGCGCGAGTGCTCGCGCTTGCGGCTGGCGATCAGGTTCACCTGGCGGCGACCGGCCGCGCGGGTCCGAGCGCCCTTGCCGCGCACGCCGAACAGACAAACCTCGGTGACATTGCGAAAGTAGAAGCCCACGCCGCGCCCGTCGCTGCCGCCGTCCTGGCGGATTTTGTGCCAGATCAGGTTGGTCTTGTAGGCGAAGCCCCAGGCGGCCAGCACGGCCAGACCCTCGGGCAGCAGCGCGTTCGGCACCCATAGATAGCAGTGCGCGGGATCAGCCATCAATCCGGCCACCGGCAATGTGGCTATGTCGTCCACGGTGAGGGTGCCATAGCGCGACAGCCGGCGATGCTCCGGCGCCATCTTGCCGGTGCGGTTGGTGAACCGCCACGGTGGATCGGCGAGCAGGGTGGCGAAACCGGGCGCTCCGTCGGCGGGCGCCAGGGCACGCAGTTCGGTGGCAAGACAGGGAACGGCGGAGGCTGGCATGGGCGGCGGGGTCCGGGCGGAACACGAGACGGAAGCGGGCGCGTGAGCCCGATCCGAGCTTAGCGATCCAAAACACCCAAGGAAATGCCGTCGTGCCCCGCCTCCTGATGTCCCGTCGCCGGGTCCGTCGTCGCCGATGTCGCGCCCAGGTCTCACGCCTCGGTCGCGATCGCCCTGATCGCGAGTTCTGGCGGACCACCGGGCGCCGGGTCGCCGCGCATCTCCGGCGGCAATTTGGCGGCGAAGGCCGCCGCCTCTTCTTCCACCCAGTCCAGAAACGCCGCCACCATCGGATCGTCGGCCATCGTCGGCGGGGTGACAGCGAAGTAGATGAAGTCCGCCGGCCTCGACATCCCGAATGGGCGCACAAGGCGTCCGGTCTGAAGGGAATCGAAGACCAGCACGGAGCGCCCCAGCATGACCCCTAGCCCATGCTCGGCGGCCTGGGCTTCGGCATGGGCATCGGTGAATCGGGGGCCACGGGTGACGTCCACGCCGGTCACGCCCATCCATTGCAGCCACGGCGGCCAGGACAGCCATGGTTCGTTGTCCAGCAGGCAGCTATCGTGCAAGAGGGTGTGGTGGCGCAGATCGGCCGGGGCGCACAGGGGGCGCGGGCCACTGATCAGCGCGGGGGCGCAGACCGGAAAGACGCTTTCCCCCATCAGGCGGCGTACGACCAGTCCCGGGTAGTCTCCGGTCCCGTAGCGAATGCCCACATGCACCCCGTCGCGGTCGTCAAATCGCGCTCGGTTGGCGTCCAGCATAACGTCAAGGTCGATCTCGGGATACCGCCGCTGAAACCCGATCAGGCGCGGCGTCAGCCACATGATGCAGAACGATGGCAGCACGGACAGGCGTAGCGTCCCCGCCAGCGGCCGGTCGCCGAGCCGGCCCACGGCGCGCGCCAGGTGATCGAGCCCCCGTGTCAGGTCGGGGGCCAGGGCGCGGCCAGCATCGGAGAGACGCAACCCTCGGGGCAGCCGCTCGAACAGCGTCACCTCCAAAAGGTCCTCCAACTGCCGCACCTGATGGCTGATGGCCGTGGGAGTGACAGCCAACTCGTCGGCGGCCTTGGCGAACGAGCCATGGCGCGCGGCGGCCTCGAAGGCGCGCAGGGCATTGAGGGGCGGCAGACGGCGAACCATGGCGACGCTCCGGGGTCCGTGACGCATACAGCGTGGCTTGGGGTGAACAAGGGACCAGGTCCGTTGTGTTCACCCAGGATGACCGGCGTGGCCGCAAAACAAAACAATCCGTCGCGCGGCGGAGCCCCAAAATACCTCATGCATCGCGCGAGAAAGTCTCGTTTGTGCCAAGACAGCGACAGGCTCACCTTGACAATGTGACCGGGCGGCACAACCCCGCCCCCGCCTCGCGACACGGAGGTCCAGCCATGCCCGCCTTTCCCGCCTTCTCCTTGCCCGCCGCCGGCAAGCCCCGTCTGCAGACCCGGGGGGCGATCGCCGCCCCGAAGGGCGCGACCATGGAGCGCGATTTCTCCCTGGGACACGGCCGGCGCGGCTTCATCGCCGACTCTCTGGGCTCACTGGGTCGCCTGTTGACCGTCTGGTACACCCGCGCCGAGACCCGCCGTCAACTGTCCAGTCTGGATGCCCGCCTGCTGCGGGATATCGGTCTGCATGAGGACGAGGTGCACCAGGAAGTCAATAAGCCCTTCTGGATCGCGTGAGTCCCGGACCCCCATCGTTCCCACCCGGGTCTTGCGCGTCGGCCTCCCCGCCCTCCGGGGAGGCCGGTTGCTTTTTGGGCGCTGGCCGCCCGATCTCCCGTCCACCGCTCGTGAGAGTCGCGCCGCGAAGGCGATGGCCCTGGCGCCCGCCAAACACCCCTTGCCATCCCGGGCGGGGGCTGGCACGGTTCGCCCGCGCTCGCCGGCGAGCGCCGTTCTCCCTGCTTCGGGCAGTCCATGGACAGCAGCGCCACCCCGCGCCCGGGCCCCTGGCCACGCCTGGCGCTTCGCGGTATATGCAAAAGCTTCCCCGGTGTCCTGGTCAACGATCACGTGGACCTGACCGTCGAGGCTGGGGAAATCCACGCCCTTCTGGGGGAGAACGGCGCCGGCAAGTCCACCCTGATGAAGATCGTCCACGGAGTCCTGGCAGCCGACTCGGGCATCATGGAGTGGGAGGGCCGTCCGGTGCGCGTCTCCAGCCCTGGCGAGGCCCGGCGGCTGGGCATCGGCATGGTGTTTCAGCACTTCGCGCTGTTCGACTCACTCACCGTTGCCGAGAACGTGGCCCTGGGCCTGGACGATGCCGCGTCGCTGGCGGCCTTGCGCGCCCGTATCCGGGCGGTCTCCGATGGCTACGGCCTGGCGCTGGAGCCCGACCGCCACGTTCACGAACTGTCGGTGGGCGAGCGCCAGCGTGTCGAGATCGTGCGCTGCCTGCTGGGCGACCCGCGGCTGATCATCCTCGACGAGCCGACCTCGGTGCTCACGCCCAAGGAGGCGCTGGCCCTGTTCACGGTCCTGCGCCGCCTCAGGGACGAGGGACGCTCGGTGCTCTACATCTCCCACAAGCTTGACGAGATCCGCGCCCTGTGTGACCGCGCCTCGGTGCTGCGCGGCGGCCGGCTGGTGGCCAGCGTGGACCCGCGCGCCGAGACCGCGCGCTCCCTGGCGCGCATGATGATCGGCACGGACCCACCGGACCTGACCGAGCGCGCCGACACCGAAGCCGAGGCGGCGCGGCCGCTGCTGGAGGTGGACACCCTCAGCCTGGACGCCGATGACCCTTTCGGGACCGATCTGCACGAGATCAGCCTGTCGGTGCGGCCCGGTGAGATCCTGGGCATCGCCGGGGTGGCCGGCAACGGCCAGAACCAGTTGATGCGCGCCCTGTCGGGCGAGCGCCTGCTGGCCCGCGCCGACGCCATCCGCATCGCCGGCCGGTCGGTGGCCGACCTGGGACCGGGCGCGCGCCGGGCCCTGGGCATGGCGGTGGTGCCCGAGGAACGCCTGGGGCAAGGCGCCGTGCCCGAGCTGTCGCTCGCCGAGAACGCGCTTCTGTCCGCCTGGCGGCACGGCGACCTGGTGCAAGGCGGGCTGGTGCGCGGCCGGCACACGCACGGCTTCGCCCGCGCCATCATCCACGGTTTCAACGTCATCGCCCACGGCAGCGACGCCGAGGCCCGCAGCCTGTCCGGCGGCAACCTGCAGAAGTTCATCATCGGCCGGGAGATCCTCCAGGAACCC
>JANQGN010000594.1 GCA_028277295.1 Rhodospira sp. | reverse complement strand
ATCCTGAGGGAGGGAAACGACCGAAGGATCTCCATCGCGTGCTCCGGTCCTCTCGGAAGGCGCTTTGTGACCGTTTGTCCATCCGAGTGCGGAGCCCTGCGCGCAACCGAAGCCCGGGCTTCATGGGGATGCCCGTGCCTCGCGGGGACGGTCGGCAAAGGGGATCAGGTCCGGTCGCCGGCAAGCATGCGGCGCAAGGTGGGGTCCTTATCCACGAAGTGATGCTTCAGGGAGATCAGCGAATGGCCAGCCACCAGCGCCAGAACCAAATAGCTGCCCCACTCATGCACCCCATGCGACAAGGCCGCCACCCAGCCGACCTCGCCTTGTCCCGGGATGACGAACAGGCCCAACACCGACACACCGCGATCGTTATACAGAGACATCAGAACACCGGACAGGGGCAACGCCACCGTGGCCACGAACAGCGTGATGTGCAGCAGGTCGCGCAGGCGGGTGGCGATGGCCGGCTGACCCTCGATGGCGCCCGGCCGGGTCTGCGTGGCGGCCCAGGCGATGCGCATCAGCGCCAGGATCAGGGCAACCATGCCCAGGGTCTTGTGCACGTTCATCAGCGCGCCCTTCTGCGGACTGCGGGGCATGTCCCCGAGGACGATGCCAAGAGCGATCAGGCCCAGGATCAGCGCGGCGATGGCCCAGTGGTTGATAACGCTGACCCAGCCGTACCGGTCGCGTGAATCGGTGACTGTCATGGTTTGAGTCCTCTCTCGTTGGTCTTGAACGGCGTCATGGCGGCGGGCTGGCGGGTTGGTGTGCCGGGGCTGGCGCACGGAAATCGCCCCGCGCGAGGCCTCGGGGTGGGGGGACAAGGCGATCGCGCGGGGCGGAGCGGTGACCGGGCGGGGGTTCGGCCAACCGCAAGGGGAAGGTCCCATGGCGCGGTCACGCAGTGATGACGGGAGAGGCGCCGGTCTGCGACGAAATGCCACCAAGTGTGGCAAACTGTGACACGCCGGGCCGACCCGGCGCCGCCGGAGTGCCGCGATCATGACCGATGCCCCCCGCCTCTTGACCCTCGCGGCGACGCAAATGGCCTGTTCCTGGGACACGGCCGCCAATCTGGATCGGGCCGAGGCCCTGGTTCGGGCGGCGGCGGCGGCCGGGGCGCGGGTGATCCTGCTCCAGGAGCTGTTTGAGACGCCTTACTTCTGCAAGGACCAGGACGCGGATCAGTTCCGCTGGGCGCGGCCCATCGAGGGCCATCCCGTGGTGACCCGTTTCGCTGCCCTGGCGCGCGCGCTGGCGGTGGTCCTGCCGGTCAGCGTCTTCGAGCGGGCCGGTCAGACGCAGTTCAACAGCCTGGCCATGATCGATGCCGACGGGACCGTTCTGGGGGTCTACCGCAAGAGCCACATTCCGCAAGGGCCGGGCTATGAGGAGAAGTACTACTTCAGCCCGGGCGACACCGGTTTCCGGGTCTGGCGCACGCGTTACGCCACGCTCGGTGTGGGGATCTGCTGGGACCAGTGGTTTCCGGAGGCGGCGCGGGTCATGGCCTTGATGGGGGCCGAGGTGCTGCTCTATCCCACGGCCATCGGCTCCGAGCCGACCGAGCCCGATCTCGACACCATGGGGCACTGGCGCCGCGTCATGCAGGGGCATGCCGGCGCCAACGTGATGCCCCTGGTGGCCTCGAACCGAATCGGCCGCGAGGAGGGCCAGGGCTGCGCGCTGACCTTCTATGGATCGTCCTTCATCGCCGATCACACCGGCGCGCTGTTGGCCGAGGCCGACCGCGAGACCGAGGGGGTGCGCACCGCGACCGTGGATCTGGCGGCGACGGCCCGCCACCGGCGCGCCTGGGGTGTGTTCCGGGATCGCCGCCCGGACCTTTACGGCGCGCTCGGGCGGCTGGAGGGCGCCGGGGCATGACCGCGGGTCCCCCAACTGGCCCTCAAACTGGACACGTGGCGCTCTGCGTGCTCGCCGGCGGCGCCGGGCGGCGCCTGGGCGGCCGTGACAAGGCCATGCTGGACGTGGGCGATGGCCGGCCCTTGCTGAGCCGGGTGCTGCATCGGCTGGCGCCCTGGCCGGGCCCCGTCATGGTGAGCGTGCACGCCACCACCGACCGGGCGCGGCTGGCCGCGGTGTTGACGGCGAACCGCGTGGACACCCTGGTGACCGACGCGCCGCTCGAGGCTGATGACGCGCGCGCCGGGCCGTTGGCGGGGCTGCTCGCCGGCCTGGAGGCGGCGGCCCGCGATCCGGCCGTCCGCTGGCTGGTCACCGTGCCCACCGATCTGCCGTTCGTGTCGCCGGACCTGCTGGGCCGCTTGTGGCGGGCTCGGGTGACGGCCGCGGCGCCCGGGGCGTGCGCGGTTTCGGGGGGGCGCCGTCAGTCCTTGGTGGCCCTTTGGCCGGTGTCCAGGGCGGGTGACCTGCGCACCGCCATGCGGACCGAGGGCGTGCGCCGCGTGGGCGACTGGGCGGCGCGGTGCGACCTGGCCGAGGCCCGGTGGCCCGATCCGACTCCGGACCCGTTCCTGAACATCAACGATCCGGAGTCGCTGGCGGCGGCGCGGGCCCTGGTGAGCGCGACGGCCGGGGCGCGCGCACCCCCGCCCCAGGGTTTTCCCTTGATTGGGGGGGGCGGGCGCCCCTAAAACCGACACACATGGTTCCCCGAATGACGAGGCGGGCCAGTCCGGCTTGCCCGCCTCGTGTCGGCCCGTTTCCAGAGCCGACCGCCGCGCGTCTTCTGCCCTGGGTTGTCACGTGGGCGGGCGGGCTGGCGGGTCGGCGATCGCCGCAGCCCTGGTTTGTGTCCAAGACCGTTGGGACGACTCCCGACGGACCCGCGCCATCGAGGATCCGGCTCCTCATGCAGATCTATCTGCCCATCGCCGAGATGTCGGTGAACGTCTTCGTGATTTTTGGCCTTGGGGGGGCCGTCGGGTTCTTGTCCGGCGTGTTCGGCGTCGGCGGCGGCTTCCTGATGACGCCACTGCTGATGTTCCTGGGCGTGCCGCCGGCCGTTGCCGTGGGCACGGGGGCGAACCAGATCGTCGCGTCGTCCGTTTCCGGCGTCATCGCCCACACACGACGCGGCAACGTGGACTTCCGCATGGGCGGCATGCTGCTGGTGGGCGGCCTGATCGGCTCGACCGCCGGGGTGTGGCTGTTCGCGGTGTTGCAGGAAACAGGGCAGATCGACCTGGCCATTTCCCTGAGCTACGTGGTGTTTCTGGGAGCCGTCGGCGGCCTGATGCTGGTGGAAAGTGTCCAGGCGATGGTGCGCAGCCAACGCAAGGGCGCCACGCCGCGCGGCAACGCCGGCCGTCACACCTGGATTCACGGCCTGCCGTTCAAGATGCGCTTCCGCAAGTCAAAGCTCTATATCAGCGCGCTTCTGCCGGTGGCCGTGGGCATCTTCGTGGGCGTGCTGACGGCGATCATGGGCGTGGGTGGCGGCTTCGTCATGGTGCCGGCGATGATCTACCTGTTGGGGATGCCCACCCAGGTGGTTGTCGGCACGTCTTTGTTCCAGATTATCTTCGTCACCGCCAACACGACGTTCCTCCAGGCCACCATCAATCAGACGGTCGATGTGGTGCTGGCGGTGATTCTGCTGCTGGGCGCGGTGGTCGGCGCCCAGGCCGGGGCGAGGGTGGGGACGAACCTGAAGGGCGAGCAGTTGCGTGTCCTGCTGGCCGCGCTGGTGCTGGGGGTGTGCCTGAAGCTGGCCAACGACCTGGTGGCCACGCCCGATGATGTGTTCACCCTGATCTCGGAGGTGGGATGATGCGTGCCCCCAGGGGTTCGCCGCGATCGCGCCGCTCGCTCTGGGTTGGGTTCGGGGTGGGCGCGCTGGTTGGGGTGCTGTCGTTCGCCGCCCTTGGCCTGCTGGCGTCGGCCCGGGCGCAACAGACCGTGGTGCCGCTGGTCGCCGACCTGTCCAAGCACCTGGTGGCCATCACCACCGGGTTCACGGGCACCGACGTCTTGCTGTTCGGAGCCACCGACGGACCCGGCGATGTCGTGCTGGTGGTGCGTGGGCCCTTGACCCGCAAGGTGGTGCGCAAGAAGCAGCTCTGGGGCATCATCTGGGCCAATCGCGACAGCGTGACCTATGACAACGTGCCCGCCTACTACCAGGTGTTCGCCAGCCGGGCCCTGGAGGACATCGCCCAGACCAGTGTGCGGGCGCGCCACCAGATCGGCACCGAACACCTTGCCTTCAACCTGGTTGAGAAAAGCGTCACCGAGTCTTTTTTGCCCGGGTTCCGCGCGGCGCTTGTGCGGTTGAAGCAGAAGCAGCATCTTTACGGGGAACGGACCCTGCCGGTCGCCATGCTGGCCAACCGACTGTTCCGCGCCGAGCTGCACTTTCCGGCCAACGTGCCCACGGGGTCCTATTCGGTCGAGGTGTACCTGTTCCGCGATGGGGATGTGGTGAGCGCGGAAATTACCCCCCTGGTGATCAGCAAGACCGGTGTCGGTGCCGACCTGTTTGATTTCGCCCATCAGCGATCGGCGTTGTACGGCGTGGCCGCCATTATTGTCGCCATCGCCAGCGGTTGGGCGGCGGCGGCGGCGTTCCGGCGGGTGTGAGCGTGAGCCCCGTTCCTTGGGGCTCATCGATTGGCCCCGGGTGTCCTGGTGCCGGTCTTGGCCAGGCGCCCGTCGCGCCGCCCTGCTTCCTAGAGCATGTTGCGCGATTTCTAAATCGCCCAACATGCTCCAATGTTTTGTTTTTCAAGCAAATCGTCGTCGCGATCTGTGCCAGATCGCTCGGGATTTGCTCTAGAGCATGTTGCGCGATTTCTGAATCACCCAACATGCTCCAGTGTTTTGTTTTTCAAGCAAATCGTCGTCGCGATCCGGTTCGGATCGCTCGGGATTTGCTCTAGCATGCCTATTCAGGAGTTGGTCATGAGCGACGACATCCGGAGTCCGGTTCCGGTCGCGCGCGCCCGGATCCCGACGTCCCCGCCCCTGACCTTCCTGGTGGTGGTGGACGATACGGACGAGATGCACCAGGCGCTGCGCTTTGCCTGCGTGCGGGCGCGGGCCACGGGTGGGCGCGTCGCTCTGCTGCGTGTGGTCGAGCCGCCCGATTTCCAGCATTTTGGCTTCGTCGGCGAGCAGATGCAGCGCGAGGCCCGCGATGAGGCGGAGCGGGTGTTGCAGCGCCTGGCGGCCGAGGTCAACAAGCGGTCCCGTCATACGCCCATCCTCGATGTGCGGGAGGGTGGCGTGGTCGATCAACTCATCCAGATGGTCGAGGAGGAACCCGAGATCTCCGCCGTGGTGCTGGCGGCGCGCAAGGGTAAGAAGGGACCGGGGCCGCTGGTCGCTGGCCTCGCGGGGTCATTTGGCGCGCGTCTAAGGGTGCCGGCCATCGTCATTCCCGCCTGCCTGACAGACGAGGAAATCGACCGCTTCGGGTGAGGGGCACGCCGTCACGGCGCATGTCACACCGGGGCGTCTCCCCTCATGAAAGACTCACCGCGAGCCACTCAGCGGTCGTGGGCCATGGTCGCCGAGCCGGTATCCCCCAGCAACTCGGCCAAGGGTCCCAGCGGCGTGGCGGTGTTGTCCGGTTTGCGGCATTCGCTGCGCAGCAACGCCCCGGTGAGGCGATCATAAACGGCGGTCACCTGGCCACCATCGTCCTGGCAGGCGGCCACGGGGGCCGCCAGGCTGACCGGAAAGGCGCGAGACGACAGCAGTTCCGCGGCGACCGGGACGCCCACCTCGGCGGCGGAGCGCCCGCCCTTGGGTGGCGGACGCTGGAAGGCGGCGGGCAAGGGCCGCTCTCCGGGGTCCTCTTCCTCCTCGACGATCACCGTCGGCGGCGGGGCGGGGTCTTCCTCGGGGGCCATGCGCTGTGGCGGGGGTTCCGGGCCGGACGCGGCGACGATATCCATCACCACCCCCCGGTTGGTGGGGTTGAGGAAGGCGATATCGGCGATGGCGTGGACCGTGGTCACGCACCAGGGCCGGAAGGGGGCGCTGGGTCCGGCTTCCCGGGGCGCCCAAACCTGCACGACCCCCTCGCCAAGCTGGCGCAGGTACACCGCGTCGGTGGGGTCCTCGAAGGTGGCGACCATCGGCTCCAGTTTGGAGGCGCAGGCCTCGGCCTCGGCCTCGGTGACGGTGATGAGCTCGCCCGCCGGGGTGTCCGTGGCGGCGGAGTCGACGGTTTCAGCCGGTTGGGCACTCGCCGTGGGGACCAGGGCCACGGCCAGCAGGCCCGCCGCGAGGGGCGCGGCCAGGCATCGGACTGGCCCTTCAGATCCTGAACGGCGCCCCGACGGTGTCGGCCCTGCCATCATGGTGTCCTCCCCGGGGTGGCCGGGCGTCAGGTCGTATTCGGCCGAGGCCGTGAGGGCTGGGCCGGTTGCGGCGGCGCTTGTGACGCGGACACGGTTCCCGGCGCCGCATCACCCGCTGGCCGTGTCCGCCCGTAGAGTTGCTCGGCGCGGCGTTCGAACGCGGCCACCATGCGCCGCACCGCCTCGTTGAATAGCGCGCCCATGATGCGCTGAAGGAAGGGCGATTTGAACTCGAAATCAACGAAGAAGTCGATGTTCGTGTTGCCGTCCTCCGCCGGCTCGAAGATCCAGTGGTTGTTCAGGTAACGGAACGGGCCTTCGGTATAGGATACGTCGATCCGGTCGCCGTCGCTCAGCGCCACCCGCGACGTGAAGCGTTCCCGCACCATCTTGAAGCCAATCACCAGGTCCGCATGGAAGACATTGCCGTCGCGCTTCTTGATGCGGGCCGCCAGGCACCACGGCAAGAATCGAGGATACTGTTCCACGTCCGCGACGAGGTTGAACAACTGGTCCGGACGATAGGGCAGGTAACGCTTCTCGGCATGGGTGGGCATTGTCTCGGATGGTCCTTTGCGCGGAAGGGGCCGCGATGCGATGCGATGCGAATCGGGCGGCCGGGTCAGAGGCCGCGTGTCCGCGCCCGGCGGGCGTCGCGCAACGCCGCGAAGTCCCGGTCGGCGTGTTGGGACGAGCGGGTCAGCGGCGAGGCCGAGACCAGCAGGAACCCCTTGGCGCGGGCCGCGCGGGCCATGTCCTCGAATTCGTCGGGCGGGACGAAGCGGTCGACGGCCGCATGCTTGCGCGTCGGTTGCAGATACTGCCCGATGGTCAGGAAATCAACATCGGCGGCCCGCAGGTCGTCCATGACCTGCAGTACTTCCGCCCGGGTTTCACCCAGACCGACCATCACGCCCGACTTGGTGAAGACGTCGGGGCGATGCTCCTTGGCCCGCTGCAACAGGCGCAGGCTGGTGTAATAGCGGGCGCCGGGCCGGATGGACGGGTACAGCCGGGGCACGGTCTCTAGGTTGTGGTTGAACACGTCGGGGGGCGTGTCCATGACTGTCTCCAGTGCTCCCGGCTTGTCGCGGAAGTCCGGTGTCAGCACCTCGACCGTGGTGCCCGTGCCCGTGGCGCGGATGGCCGCGATGCAGCGGGCGAACTGGCCGGCGCCGCCGTCGGGCAAGTCGTCGCGATCCACGGACGTAATCACCACGTGCCGCAGCCCCATGGCGGCCACCGACTCCGCCAGACGCGCTGGTTCGCCCGCGTCCACGCCGTCCGGCCTGCCGGTGCGCACATTGCAGAAGGCGCAGGCGCGGGTACAGACCTCCCCGAGGATCATGAAGGAGGCATGGCGCCGGTGCCAGCATTCGCCGATGTTCGGGCAGGCGGCTTCCTCGCAGACCGTGGCCAGTTTTTTGTCGCGCATCAACTGGCGGACCTCGGCGGCCTCGCGCGAGGTGGGCGCCTTGACGCGGATCCAGTGGGGTTTGCGCGGGGAGGGCTGATCGGGCCGGCGGGCCTTCTCGGGATGACGGGGGCGCGCGACAGGCTCTGACTCCGTCCCGGAGGCCGGCGTCTCGGCGACCGTGTCCGGGTCCGTGCGCGCCGCGCCGTCGGAGGCTGTCATGGCGATATCATCCATGCGCTAGAAATGGATGGCGCGGCCGAAGGCGTCAAGCACGGACTCGTGCATCATCTCCGACAGGGTGGGGTGGGGGAAGACCGTGTGCATCAGGTCGGCTTCCGTTGTCTCCAGGGTCATGGCCGTGGCGTAGCCCTGAATCAGTTCCGTGACCTCGGCGCCGATCATGTGGGCGCCCAGCAACTCGCCGGTCGTCTGGTCGAAGATGGTCTTCACCAGGCCCTCGGGTTCGCCGAGCGCGATCGCCTTGCCGTTGCCGAGGAACGGGAAGCGGCCGACGCGGATGCTGTAGCCCTTCTCCCTGGCCTTGTCCTCGGTCAGGCCGACGCTGGCGATCTGTGGATGGCAGTAGGTGCAGCCGGGAATGCGGCGCGGATCCAGGGGGTGCAGACCCTCCACGCCGGCGATTTTCTCCACGCAGAGCACGCCCTCGTGGCTGGCCTTGTGCGCCAGCCAGGGCGGCCCGGCCACGTCGCCGATGGCATGGATCCCCGGCTCGGCCGTCTCGCACCACGCGTTGATCACCACGTGGCCGCGATCGACCTGGACCTTGGTGGTCTCCAGGCCGAGGGTCTCGACGTTGCCGACAATGCCCACGGCCAGGATGACGCGATCCACGGTGACGGTCCAGGTCTTGCCGTCCGCTCCCTTGAGGGTGCAGGTCACGCCCGAGTCGCGGCTGTCCATGGCGGTCACCGTGGTGCCGGTGTGCAGGGTCATGCCCTGGGCCTTGAACTGCTTGAGGGCCAGGGCGGAGATCTCCGGGTCCTCCACGG
>JANQGN010000546.1 GCA_028277295.1 Rhodospira sp. | reverse complement strand
GTAGGGCCGCAACCGGTCCGGATCGAGCCGGCTGTCGGCCAGGTTCACCGGCCGCAACTGCATCTGGCTGGCGAAGGCGTTGGGACCCTGGCGGCGGCGCACGGCGTCGATCTCGGCCGGGGTGAAGCGCTCCGGCCAGGCGCTGCGCCCCCCGGCATCCAGCAACGGGATCTCCAGGCGCGGAAAGTCGGCCAGGAACGGCTGGGTCTCTCCGGCCTCCGGACGCGCCTCGGCGGCATAGATGGAGTGATAGGCGTGCGGCGTGCCCACATAGACCATCAGCCCGCCAGGGGTCAGGATGTAGTCCAGTTCCCCCAGCCGGGCGCGCAGGTGGGCGCGCTTGACCAGGGTGTCGCAGGTGTTGGGCACCTCCACATCATCGCAGACGATGACGTCGGCGCGGCTGCCGGTCAGGTTCCCGGTGATGCCGCGCGCCACCAGGGAGGGGTCGCGGGACTCAAGCGAGCGCTCGACGGTGATCTGGTCGGCCGCCCACTGCTCGGGATGACGGGGCTTGAGGCCCCGGGTGAGCGGGTGTCGCTCGATCACCCGCTTGACGGCGCGGGTCATGCGGGTGGCCAGCGCGTGTTCGGCGGCCAGCACCAGCACACGGGTGTTCGGGTCGCGGGCCAGAAGCCAGGCACAGAACAGGCCGACCACGGTGGACTTGCCAGAGCCCCGGAAGGCCATCAGCAGGCACCCCCGCCCGCCGGCCGCCCGCCGCGCCTCCAGCCAGCGGGCCATGCGCGCATGGTGCGCGGGCGTGCCACGCCCCTGGATGTGATTCCAGACCCAGAGGAACTCGGCAAAGGGCACCGATGGGCTAGGCGTCATCCGGGTCCTCCCCCAAACCGGCCGCGCCGTCCTCCTCGGCCATGGCCTGCCGCGCCCGCGCCAGCAGGCCCGACAGGGCCGCGTCCTCGGCGGGCGCCTCCGGGGTGGACAGCGCCAGTCCCACCCGCGCGCCCAGTTTCAACAGCAACTCCACATGGCCCAGCGCCGCCTTGCAGCCACCCTGCCAGGCACCGAACTCCTTGGCGTCGTCGGGCACCGGCCGGGCGGCGAAGGCGTCGTAGGCGTCCAGCGCCGCGCGCAGCGTCTCGGGCAGGGTGCGGCGCAGACGATCGCGGGCCGCCGACAGATCCTGAACGGTCATGGGTTTCAGACTCCAAGACAGGGGCAACGGCATCTCACACACAGATGCTCTGCAGGTCGGCGTCACTCAGCCGGCGCGGAAACAGGCCCACCTGGCGGATCCAGCAGCGCGGACCGCTGGCCCCCGCGCCGGTGCCGCCCAGGGTGAGGGTGGTGATGGCCGGCACGGTGCCCGTGGCATCGGTCGCCGGGGCGGACCCGCCCAGGGTCACGGCGAAGTCGTCACGGGCGTAGCCGGCGGCGATCCGCGCCTCGGACCCGCCGGTGACACCCGCGCGGGTCAGCGCGGTCACCGTGACGCCGCCGTTGACCACGGTGAAGCCGGCGGTGCCGGCGACCGCGTCCAGGGTCAGGGTCAGGCGGGAGTCCGACGTACCGTCGCTCAGGTCCGCCAGCGTCGCGCCAAGGCCAGCCGGCACGATGGCCCGCACCAGGATCGCCCCCTGAACCGGGTGAAGCACACCCTCGCCCAGGGTCATGGTCAGGCGATCCGCCGCCCGCGTCGCCGGGACCGTGGTGGTGGTGATATAGCTTGTGGGACCGTCGCCGGCCTCTAGCTGCGCGCCCCACAGGTGCACGCCGCTGGTGCCGTCGCCGGCATACTCGGGCACCCCGCCGGTGTCACGCAGCCGCAGGTGCACCGGGCTCGAGGCGGTGGCCGTGGCGGTGGCCGTGATGGCACATCGGTACCAGTCGTCGACCAGCGCCTCGATGGTCGGGGCGGCGGTGCCCTCGATGGCGCCGATGCCGCCGCCGGCCAGGTCGAACACCGCCGACGGCTGAGGACCAAAGGCCGCGGAGGGCAGCACGAGTTGGAGCCGTTCCCGGCCGTTGGTCCGGGCGAAGACGGACAAGGCGTAGCTCTGTCCCGCCGTGAAGGACAGGCTGTCCTGAAGGAGTGTGTGGGTCCCCGTGGACGTGTCCTCGGTCAGGATGCCGGCGACCGAAACACCATCCGGGGCGGTGACGGCGCCGGCCGCGACGCTGGCGGCGTCGGTCAACCACGGGGCTTGTGTCAGGGCCTCGGAGAACTGGACCTGGTTGGTGCGCGCCTCCTCGACCAGCCACCCCCGATAGGCGCCTGTATCCGGGTCGAAGTCGTGACGGAGTACGGTCGCGGCCACCGTCTCCACCCGGCCAAGAGCGTTGATCCTCGTGGCGACGGATGCGCGCGGCGTCGTGAGGGCAGTAGGCACGACCTCCGGGCGGGCCAGAAAATGGACAGTGGGATAGATCACGGTCATGGTTTTCTCCGCAACGGATGGAGACGTCGAGCAGTAGCGGCCCGCCACGAGGAGAGTTCATCAAAGGCTGACAGGGTCAGTCGAACGCGGTACCCCATGGCTGAATAAACAGCTGCCAACGAGTCAACGCCCGCGCCTCATGGCACGTCTTTACAGAAAAGATTGCGCTGGAGGCGCAGGATCTATATTGATGCCACTGTAATAAGCAGCATCGACCAGGAAACCGTTCCAATAATAACCGAGATCATCTCCGCCTATTATGGATGACGTTGGTGTTCGACCTTCCAGGCTGACACCTGTTTGCGTGAATTGGAGCGCGCCATCCATGTAAACACTTGCGGCACTGCCGTCGACGTTGACAACGACGTAGTGCCACGCATGAGACGGCATCGCCACGCTGCTGTTTCCAGCGCCGGGCAAGAACACACGCAAACGGCCCGTGTCGTTGATGCAACCGATCGACACCATGCCGCCGTTTCCGGACGAGACCCGGTGAAACAGAGCCACCCCACTCGTCCCGCCTGTGTAGAGCCATACCGC
>JANQGN010000483.1 GCA_028277295.1 Rhodospira sp. | reverse complement strand
GACGACGTCATGCTGGCCGTGGCCAAGCATTTCGTGCGCGATCCGCTGGGGGTGGCGACGCGCCTCGCGCTGGCCGAGGTGGGCCGGGTCCTGGGGGTGCATGGCGTGGCCATGCAGAACCTCACGGCCACGGCCGATCCCGTGGTGTGCTGCGCGTGGCACGCCGATCCCGATCCATGCCCGCATCTGGCCCAGATCCTCGCCGTCCTGCCCCGCGCGCGCCTTGGACTGGAGGTCGGGCGCGCCTGGCGATGGCATGGTCCCATTGGCGCCGACGGGCTTCCCCTGGCGCCGACCGGCGTGGGCGACGCTGACACGGCGGAGGGCGGGGTGCCGTACGCCGCGGGGACGGACGCGTCCCCCACGCCCAGGGATGGTGGCGGGTCGCGGCTGACCGCCCGCCTGATGGCGCTGCCGGTGCTGATCGATGGCGCGCCCGTGGCGCAGGTGGCGCTGGCCCTGGTGGGCTCCGCCGCCGCGTCTCACGGTGGCCACGAGGCCCGACCGACGCGGGCGTGGCGCGACGATGACCGGCGTTTGCTGGCGTTCGTGGTCGAGATGTACGCCATCGCCCTCGCCCGGACCCGGGACCGGCGGGCTCGCGCCGACACCGAGCATCGGCTGGATTCCTTCACCCGCAATCTGCCGGGGGTGGTGTGGCGCCGCCTGCTGCTGCCGGACGGGCGCCTGCGCTACACCTATGTGAGCAGCGGCTTGAAGCGGTTGGCGGATATCGACCCCACACAGGCGGTCGCCGATCCCAGCCTGTTGCAGGGGGTGGTGCACCCCGACGATCGGCCGGGCGTGATCGACAGCATCCATGTCTCGGCCCGGCTGCTGGCCGACTGGGCACGCGAGTTCCGCATCCTCACCAAGGCTGGCCAGGTGCGTTGGGTGCATGCGTCGGGCAAGGTGCAACGCCTGGCGGACGGCACCGTCGCCTGGGACGGCATTACCCTGGACGTCACGGACCGAAAGCGATCCGAGCAGGCCCTGCGCGAGAGCGAGGCGCGCTTCCGGACGGCGTTCAATCAGGCGGCCGAGGGGATGGGCCTCATGTCTCCGTCGGGGCGGTGGCTGCGGGTCAATCAGTCCCTCGCCACGCTGCTGGGCGCGCCGCCCGAGCGCATCGCCGGGACCTCCGTGGCCCGCTGGCTGACGCCCCGCGATCGGCCCGTGTTCCACGACCTGCTGCGCGGCGCGAGCGCGCCGAGCGGTCACGGCCTGGAGGGCGAGTTCCGGGTGCGCCGCCCCATCCTCGCGCCCTTGTCCGTGTCCGCACCCGTCGCGCCGGACGCCCTCGACCCGGCTCCCGACGCCGACGTCTGGATTCACACCAAGGCGGCGCCTGTCCGTGATGAGGACGGCGCGCTGCTCTATTGGGTGGCGCATGTTCAGGACGTCTCCGCGCGTCGCGCCACCGAGGCGCTGTTGGTGCGGGCCCGCGATCAGGCCGAGGCCACCGCCCGCGCCAAGAGCGATTTCGTGGCCATGATGAGCCACGAGATCCGCACGCCCCTCTCCGGCATGATTGGCTTGGCACGACTGCTGCAAGATGGGTCGTTGACCGCCGATCAGGCGCGCCACGTGGGCCGTATCGAGGCGTCGGCGCGTCTGCTGCTGACCCTGCTGGAGGACGTCCTGGCCCTGTCCAAGGCGGAGGCCGGCCAGGGCGCGGCCGAGGCGATGCCGTTCTCCCTGGCGGGCGTGGTGTCCGAGGTTCTGGGCCTGCTGATGGTCAACGCTGCCCGCAAGGACCTGGCTCTGACCATGGACCTGGACCCGGCGCTGCCGGCTCGCCTGGAGGGGCCGGTCCTGGCCATTCGTCAGGTCTTGTTCAACCTTGTCGGCAATGCCGTGAAGTTCACGCCCCAAGGCGCCGTCACTGTCGGCGGGTGGCTGACCTGGACGGCGGACGGACGGGGCGTTCTGCATCTGACCGTGGCCGACACTGGCCCCGGCGTGACCAAGAAGGATCGGGAGCGCATTTTCGAACCGTTCAGTCAGGGCTGCGTGGCCACCGCTCCCCCCGAGACGGCCGACGGCCGCGACGTGGGGGACATGCGGGGCGGCGCCGGACTCCGGACGCGTCGGCCCCATGGCGTGGGGTTGGGCCTGGCCATCTGCCGGCGCTTGGTGGAGACCGCAGGCGGCACCATCGACGTGACCGACGCGACCGGCGGCGGCGCCCTGTTCCGGGTCACGGTTCCGGTGCGGCGGGTCGCGCCATCGTCGCCGCCACCGTTGGAGGCGGGCGGCGATGAGGACCCCGTTCCTGACGCGCCGTGCGCCCAGCGGATCGCGGCCGCTGGGCTTCCTGGCGCGACCCGGCGGCCGCATGTCGTTGTCGTGGATGATGACGACATCAACCGGGAGGTCATTGAGGCGACCCTCGCGGCCCTCGCGTGCGTTCCTCGGGGCTTCACCGACGGCGCGGCTCTGCTGGAGGCGGCCCGGGCCTGGCCGATCGCGCCACCGCCGCCCGACCTGATTCTGATGGATGTGAACATGCCCGGCCTGGATGGCTGGGCCACGACCAAACGGCTGCGCGCCCTGGGTGGGGCTTGGGCGTCGGTGCCGGTGCTGGCCGTCACCGCCGCGGGGAGATGTCGGCCGGACACCTGCGGCGAGGCTGGGATCTCGGCGTGCCTGTCCAAACCCGTGGAAGCCACCACCCTGGTGGGCGCGCTGGCCCGGTGGGTGTCCGGCGCCACCGCTGTCGGGTCGGGGGACTCGGTGGAGCGGGTGGTGCTCCCGGCGATGGCATGCTCGGACCTGGCGCCGGCGCCGTCGAGCGCCGCCGGGGTGTCCGTGGTGGACGTTGGGTCCCTGCCGCTACTGGATGAGGTCCTTTGGGAGCGCCGGGCGGCGTTGCTGGGGCGCCCGCGTCTGGCCGACCGCGTGCAGGATCTGCGGGCGATGTGCGCGGCGGCGGGCGAGGCTCATGCCGACGCTCAGGCCCGCGCCCATCGGCTGGCCGGGGCGGCGGCGACGCTGGGGGCGACCCGACTGGCGGCCGCGGCCCGGGCCATGGAGCGGGCCCTGGATCAGACGGATACGGCAGCCGATACCGTGCGGTTGGCGCTGGCGGCGGCCGGCGAGGCCACCCTGGCCTTGCTGGCGGAGCGTCT
>JANQGN010000289.1 GCA_028277295.1 Rhodospira sp. | reverse complement strand
GGCCTGAGCGTGGACGCCAAGATCGGCCCGCGCACCCGCGCGGCGCTGGCCATGCCCGTGGACCAGCGCCTGCGGCAGATGGCCCTGAACCTGCGGCGGCTGCGCGGCATGCCGCCGGTCCCGGTCGGCCGGTCGGTGGAGGTCAACATCGCCGGCGCCCATCTGGAGGGGCGCGACAACGGGGTCACCACCTTCCGCACTGACGTCATTGTCGGACGGCGAGACCGGCCCACGCCGGAGTTGACAAGCGCCATCACCACGATGGTCCTCAACCCCACGTGGACGGTGCCCACAAGTATCGCCCATAAGGATATCTTGCCCAAGCTGCGGGAGGATCCGGAGTACCTCACACGCAGCGGCTTCACCGTCTATAGCGGCTGGGATGGCCAGTCCGAGGTGTTGGACCCAACCACCATCGACTGGACGGCCGACGACGTGGATATCCGCGCCTTGCGTCTGCGCCAGGCACCCGGGGGCGCCAATGCCCTGGGACGTATCAAGTTCCTGTTCCCCAACAGCCATGACGTCTATCTGCACAGCACGCCCAGCCGTGGCCTGTTCGCGCGCTCGCAACGGACCTTCAGTTCCGGGTGCGTGCGCGTGCGCGACCCGATGGACTTCGCCGCGTTCCTGATGAACGAGCACGGGCAGACAGCCGAGAGCCTGACGGCCCGCGTCAATCGCGGCGGAACCCAGACGGTGCGGCCACGCAGCGCCGTGCCGCTGTCCATCGTCTATGTCACGGCCTGGGTGGACGAGACCGACACCGTGCACTTCCGTCCCGACATCTATGGCCACGACGCCCGGGACATCGGCCGCGTTGCCCGTCGGGCACCCACGCCGCTCCCCGCCGGTCCAGCGACCTCTCAGGCCCCAGCGCCCACGGTGTCCGGCGCCGCGTCCGAGACCCCCGTTCCGGTCTCCGCGCCCGGTCCGGCCCCCAACCCAGCCAAGGCCACGGAAACGGCTGGAGGGCCGATCTAGAGCAAATCCCGAGCGATCTGGTACAGATCGCCCTGGAAGACCTTTTTGGGGACGATTTGTTTCAATATCATACCAACGGCGCCTGACATTGACTCTTGCGGCGACGCGTAGGGTGCGCTCGACCGCCATAAAATGGCGGACAGCGCACCATCTCTTTGCGGAATGGTGCGCTGCGCCTGACGGCGCGAGCGCACCCTACATGCTACATGCAATGAGGGAAGATCAAGATCTGATGCCGTTGGTATCAGACGCTCAGAGCATGGTAGGTGAGTCCAAAACCACTCACGATTCTCTGGCACGTTCAGGCCGCGCGTTCCCGTTCCCGACCAGCCTCGGACGGCGATGGCGGCGACGGCCCCTCGTCCCGGGGCGCCCGCGCGGCCGGCGTGGACGGACGCAATGGCCCGGGCAGGAACGCCCCGACGCGCCGCGCCCACGCCACGGTGGCGGCGTTCTCGCCCATGGTCGCCTGGTCACCCAGCACCAAGCCCCAGCGGTCCACCACCAGGTCGGCGATGGCGGCACCCACCCACATGCAGAACAGCGCCACCCAGGCGGTTAGCGCGAACACCGCGCCGCCGGTGACGCCGGCCCCCACGGCGCAGCCGCCGGCCAGCATGCCCCCAGCCCCCATGAACACCGCGCCAACGATGTAGCGGCGCATGGCAGTGCCACCCGAGAAGCCCTCCAGCTTCAGGTCGCGGGCCAGCCACGCGGCCACGAATGCCCCCAGGAACACCCCTGGCACCAGCCCCACGTCGAAGTCTAGCGGCGCGTCGGGCGGCGCCAGCAGCAGCATCAGCGTGTCCGCCGAGGGTCCGGTGAAGCTGATGCCTTCGATCTGGACCGGATCGAAAGCCTGCCACGACACCGTATAGGTCACCCACCAGGCGGCGGCGATCGTCGCCCCCACCCCCAATCCGCCGACCCAGGCCCAGGCGGACAGCCGGTTGCGGACAGCGAAATAGACGGCGCCCATCATGAACAGCAGGCCCAGGATCAGGCCGGCGCCGGCATCCAGGCCAAGCAGGGTAAGGGCATGACGCACCGAGGAGTCTTGCACCGTCCACCACCCGGCCACCTCGGTCCGCAGGGGTGCCAGGACCCCATATAGCGCCGCCTGAGCGGTAACCGCGAACAGCAGCCCGGAAAACAGCGCCCGCAGGTTTCCGCTCGCGGACAGCACCAGCAGACGGCTTGGACAGCCGCGCGTCAGGATCATGCCGACACCAAAGATCAGGCCGCCGACGATGGCGCCCGACAGGCTGCCCACCCCGGAGAGTTGGCGCGCCTCGGCGACGTCAAGCTGCCCGAGGTGAATGAGACCCTGGGTGAACAGCACGGCGGCCGCGAAGGCGATGAACCACAGCGATACCTTGCCGCCAATGGAGCCGCGGGCGAACTCCACCACGGCGGCGCGCAGGCAGAAGCGGCTGCGCTGAGCGAAGCCCCCGAACAGCACGCCCACCACCAAACCGGCCAGGGCGACGGTGGCGGGCGCCCCCAGGGCATCCAGGACGCCGGTTAAGTCCATGGGCGTGGCCTTTTCCTTCGGGACGGGAGACCGGGTCGCGCGGGCTCCGTTCGGATCATATCCGACCAGACAGGTACGATTTCGAGATGAAAAGGCAAGGGCCGCCGGTCGAAGACGCGACCTTACCCGTTTCGCACCTGCAAGGGAAAGCCCCCTCCGATCCCGGAGGGGGCTTTCATCGCCGCCATGCGCGAACCGTCGGGCCGCGCCAGAACGCGGCCCTCACCCAATCCTCTCCAGAGTGGGAAACGCCTCGATCATCCATTGGGCGATATCGGCCATGCCGCCCGTCATGATGAGAAGACCGGTCAGCACCAGCAAGCCACCGATGACCTTCTCCACCGTTCCCATATGGCGCCGGAACCGCTTCATGAAGCGCAGAAACGCCCCAATCGCCAGCGCCGCCAGCAGAAACGGCACGCCGATGCCCACGGCATAGGTCCCCAGCAGCGACGCGCCCGTCCAGGGGCTGGGACTGGAGCCGGCCACGAACAGAATCGCCGCCAGCACCGGGCCGACGCAAGGGGTCCAGCCGAAGGCGAAGGCCAGCCCCACCAGATAGGCGCCGATCAGGCCAACCGGCCTGGACTCCACGTGAAAGCGGGCCTCGCGATACAGCATGGAGATGCGAAACACCCCCAGGAAGTGCAGCCCAAGGACAACGATGATACCCCCGGCGATGGGCGCCAGGATGTGCATGTTCTCGGAAACCACGTTGCCGGCCATGGCGGCGCCCGCCCCCAGGGCCACGAACACGGTGCCGAAGCCCAGCACGAAGGCCAGGGCGGCCATGAACACCCGCGCGCGCGCGGTGCGCACCTCGGTGTCATCACCCTCAAGCTGATCCAGGCTGACGCCGCCGATGAAGCACAGGTACGGCGGCACGATGGGTAAGATACAGGGGGATAAGAAACTGAGCACGCCAGCGGTCAGCGCCCCCAGATAGGTGACATCCAGCCCCTCCATGACGGTCACGCTCCCTGTCTTGTGTTTCTTGATCGCCGCGGCCGGCCTCGCGGCCCTGCCGGCGCCCATGACATCACGCCGACCGCTCACCCCCGGATGGTGATGGACGTGTTCTCGGGAACCGTGACCACCTTTTCCCGCTCGATATAGTTGGCCACCAGATCGTAAACCGGCGGCCCCTCCGTCCCCTCGTTCACCGACGCCCAGCCAGCCACCACGTAGGTCTTGGCAGGCTCGATGGTCTCGCCGGTCTCCAGCAGGGCCAGGTTGGAGATGCGCTGCCCCATGGGCTTGCCGACATCGATGGTGTAGGCCATGCCGCCCACGCGCACCATGTCGCCGCCCTGCTGGTAAAAGGGGTCCGGGTTGAAAATGTTATCGGCCACGTCCTCCAGCACCGTCTTGATCATCGCGCCGTCCATTTCCGTCCGATAGACGGCCGGATAGGTGATGGAGGTCATGGAATGGACGTCATCCACCGTGATCTCCTGGCCGGGCAGCAGGGTCGCCCCCCAGCGGAAGCCCGGCGACAGGGCGATCTGCGCGTCTCGCTCGGCCAACAGCGCCTGACAGATCAGGTCGTCGAAGCTGCCATTGAAGTTGCCGCGCCGGTATAGCAGATCATCGGTTCTGCCCAGCACCCGGGTGCACTCGGCCTCGTAGGGTGCCCGCACGTCGGCGATCACCTGGGCCATGTCCGGATCCGGTGTGATGACGTCGGAGAACACGGGGATCAGGCGGTAGCGGAAATCGGCCACCTTGCCCCCCTGAACGTCCAGGTCCAGGCGTGAGAGGAACTTGCCGTGGGAGCCCGAGGCCACCAGCAGCGTGCCGCTCTCGGTGACCACGCGCGGCAGGGCATCGTGGGTGTGCCCAGTCAGGACGACATCGAGACCAGAGACCAGCGAGGCCAGCTTGCGGTCGACGTCGAAGCCGTTATGCGACAGCAGCACCACAAGCTGAGCGCCGGCGGCGCGGGCGTCATTGACGTGGGCCTGAACCATGTCCGGGCGGATGCCGAAGGACCAATCGGGGATCAGGTGCCGCGGGTTGGCGATGGGCGTGTAGGGGAACGCCTGGCCAATCACCGCCACCCGAACGCCGCCGCGCTCGAACATCTGGGTGGAGTCGAACACCGGCTCATCCCACGAGGTATCGAGCACGTTGCCGCACAGGAAGGGGAACGCCAACATCCCCTCGACCAGGTCCTGAACCCGGTCCTGACCGTAGGTGAACTCCCAGTGGGCGGTCATGGCATCGGTCTTCAGGGCGTTGAAGGCCCGCACCATGTCCTCGCCCTGGGTCATGAGCGACGTATACGACCCCTGCCAGGTGTCGCCACCGTCCAGGAACAGGGTGTTGTCGGGACGCTCCGCGCGGATCGCCTTGACCAGCGTCGCCAGCCGGTCGAGGCCGCCGACCCGCCCGTAGGTGGCCGCCAGGTTGGCGAAGTCCACGCTGGTCAGCGCGTAGCACTCAGGCGAGTCCCGTGGGATGTCGAACAGGGACAGGAAGTCCGTCCCCGTCACATGCGGCGGCAGCCCCTCGACGGCGCCCACACCCAGGTTGATGGACGGTTCGCGGAAGTAGACGGGCTTCAACTGCGCGTGCACGTCGGTGACGTGCAACAGCGTCACCTGGCCCACGGGATCAAACCGCAGCAGGTCGTCCTGGGTCAGGGCCTGGGCCGCCGCCGCGCGGCGCAGGCCGTCCGGACCACCCAGCAGGATGGCGGTCGCGGCCGCCGTGCGGAGGAAATCACGCCTGGTGAACATGGTGTCTCTCTTCTGTTCGGTCGCCTCTGTTCGGTCACACACCGGGACGAGCCCGTGTCGCCCGGACAGCGCAACGCGGATGGGAGATGAGACGGCACACGGTGTCGCGCGCCGCTCGGACGGCGGTCCAGGACGCGGGCACGGGACACCCCGGCCAGCCTCGTGGAGTCGATGAAAGGGCGCCTATTTGCGCACCGACGGCGATTCCACCGGCAGCCCGTTGCCTCGCCAGGCGACATAAAGCTCCAGATTGACGTACTCGTCGGCACCGTAGGGGTAAGGCTCGGCGCGGATGTTTCTGTTACATCCCCGGAAGCGCCGATGCAGCGAGCCCAGCGTCTGCCATTTCAACCGATAGGTCGGGAAGCCGTTGGATTGGCCCTGGCTGAGGGTCTCGGCGCGAATCAGGGTGCCCTCGTGATCCACGTGGCAATGGGTGCAAGCCAGGTCGAGTTGACCGCGACGCTGCTCGTAGAACGCCTTGCCCTGCTCCCAGAAGGGCTGGGCCGGCCCATCGATGGAGACGTTGACCGGCATGCCCTTGGACTGGTTCTTGACGAACGCCGTGATGCCCAACAGGTCCTCCGACTCCCAGGCGAAGGGTTCGGCTTGCATCTGCGTCTCGCGGCACCAGTTGATTCGCTGCTCAACGTTCATCATCTTGCCCCAGTCCTCAAAATAGACGGGGTAGCGCGCGCCCACCCCGGCCATGCCTTCGTCCGCGTCGCCATGGCAATCGACGCAGGCTTGGCCGGTCTCGCCGGCGGCGGTCTCCCAGATATCGGCGCCGCGCTCCAGCCACAGGAAGGCCGGGTTCTGAAAGTCGTCATCCTGCATGGCGCGAGTCTGGGCCCCAGCGTAGGTATAGCCGGAACGCTTGTCATCCACCATGTAGGGACCCCAATGGATGCGGGTTCCATCGTCCGACGCCATGGCCACGCCCGCCGTCAGACCCGCGCTGGCGGCCAGCAGGCCCAGCGCCTTTCTCGTCGTGTTCATGCGTTCTCCCTGAATCCTGAGCATGACTGTGTATATGCCCTGGATTTATTTTGTTTCTTTTTGCTTTACATGGTGTACCGCGTTCGGTCGGTCTCCCCTGCTCAAGCGTGACGGGATTGGTTTGGGCGCGCCCGTCCGGGCACGCGGCCCCCGCGCCGGGCGCGAGCCCACCGCCATGCGGCGGCGCGCCCGGGCGGCGTGGCCTGGATGACGGCTCAGGCCACCTCGATCGATTTGGTCTCCTCGTAGACCGAGCCATCGTCATCGTGCCAGGTGAACGTCAAGTCACCGCTTTCCTCGGCCTTCAGGAAGAAGGCCACATAGGGGTTGGCCGAAATCGACGGGAACAGGTCCACCGAGAACACCTGGCGGCCGTTCAAGGCGACGTCGAAGCGGTTGATGATCCGCCGGGGAATCGGGTTGCCGCTGCTGTCCTTGCGCTGTCCCGATTCCATGGCATGGTTGATGAGGGTCTTGATCTCGATGATCTCGCCCATGGCCGCCTTCTTTGGGGCCTTCACGCGCGGCCGAATCTTCGCCATCGCTGGTGTCTCCTTGCATGCTTGCCTGAAAGGCAGGGTGGTCTGTCTGGTTTGTGTCGTCGCGGGCCCATGCCGGGCGCCGGATCAGCCGCCACAGCCGCCAATCGTGACCTTGACCAGCTTCCGACCCATCATGGTGCTGCCGTCATTCATCTGCGCCACCGCGATGATGCCCTGTGTCCCGGCCAGGCGCATGCGGGTGGAGGCCGAGGCGGTGCCGCTTTCCGGAGTGAAGTGGAAGCGGGCGACCTCCGGCTGTGGGTTGCCATCGGCCATCACCATGACCGTCTTGACATAGGAGTCGGCCGTCATCGGCGCGTCCACGGTGAAGGTCACGGGCACCGTGTTGCCGTTTTCGGCGATCTCCGGCAGATCCAGGTCGACGCCGCCCTCGGCCGGCGCGGCCTCGGCCATCTGGTCGATAATCGCCTGCACCTCGGCCTCGCCGGCCAGGGACAGGCCCGGGCTCAGCGTCATCGCCGCCGCCACGGTGGCGCCACCGCCAAAGCTGATCATGAGCGTGCGCCGACTGACGCCACCGGTTTCCAACGCATCGTGCATCGTCGTGTCTCTCCTTCTAACACGTGTCTGTCCGGAAAGCCGCGAAGGCCACTACATATGGCGCGCATCAAGGGTGATGAAACACAACATATTGCGGCGCTCGAGGCTTTCCGGACGGGCTCCAAGAGTGGTTCCCCTCCGAGGGTCCCTCCCGCGAGACGCCCGTCCAGGAACCTTGTCTGGGGATCGTGTGTGGGGCCTGGTGGGTGACCGGGCCAATAATGCCAGGCGGCCGGCGCCCCAGCCGACCGGACCAGCCCAATGCCTCTATTGTCTCTTGCTGGTATCCCGCAGGGTCATCAGGTAGGCGATCACGTCCTCGACCTGCTGGGCGGTCAGGATGGGCTTTCCCTCGAAACCGCGCCGCACCCGATGAAGACCGTCGACCTTGTAGAAGGACGGCATCATCGAGTAGGGGTTCAACGCCTTGGGATCGACCAGGCGCAGCCGCAGTTCCCCTTCGTCGTAGACGTCGGCCACGCCATACAGCGCCGGCCCTGTCTGTCCGTGAAACTGTTCCTCGGGAATGGGCATTTCGTGACAGCTCAGGCAGTTGCCGAGCTTTCGGTTAATGACCCACTTGCGGCCGTGCTCCGGATTACCCGGGGTCTCGGTGAGTGGATCCGGCACGGTGTAGCCCTCAACCACGGTGAAGGGTTTGAGGGGCTCGCTGGCCGCCAAGGCGCCGGAGCCCGCCAGCAACAGCCCCATGCCAAGTCCAACGCCAAGGCCGGCGACCGGGATGGCGGGCAGGCGCCCGAGGATCGCGACTCCGATCGATGTCATTGCCCCGTTTCCTCCCTGTTCATGGTTTCCCGAGCTTGACGCCGGTGAAACACTCTCTTTGTTATCCGGTGCGAGACCGGTCACACGCGCGACCTTAAGAGAGTCGTCTTGTGGTCAGGGCCGACGCGCGAGTCCGCCTGTCCCTTCCGAGTCCTCGCCACGGCGGCATGGGCCACGGTGGCAGAGGGGACGGCCTTGAAACAACCCCGGCAGAACTGTGTGTTTTATTGGGTCCGGCCAACGGCCGGCGCGCGCTGGCGCGTCTCGACAGGCTGTCCCCGAGGGAGGTCCCTATCGATGGTCCCGCAAAGTGGTCGCCTGGCTGTGCACCGCACAACAGTCCTCCCCGTATCTGGCCAAGCGTTCCCTGCCCGAGACGGCTGGTGCTTGGCTCATTAGATTTCTATAATGGAAGCATGGCGGATCGTTTCTCCCATGGCAAGGCTCAGTGTTTCGCGCGGGGAGGATCGGCGCCGTGGGCGGACCTCCGCCCATGACGGGCCGCGCGGGGCCGGCGTCGGGGCGTCTCGGGCGCGGACCGGCGCCACGAAGGGAGAATCGCATGAACCATCTGACGACCCGCGCCGGTGCATCCATGCGCGCACTGCTCTGGCGCTGGCGGTCATCCCGGGCGGCGGCCCGCGCCCTTGTCGCGGTGCTGGCGCTGATCGTCACGGGCGCGATCGGCGGGGCGCGGGCGGCCGAACTGGTGATGTTCGAATCGGCGGCCTGCACATGGTGCGAGCGCTGGCACGAGGAGTTGGGGCCGATCTATCCGAAGACGGCGGAGTCGCGCATCGCGCCCCTGCGTCGGGTCAACCTGCATGACCCTAGACCGGCCGGCCTGGACGCCATTCGCGGCGTCTCCTTCACGCCAACGTTCGTCTTGATCCACAACGGCACCGAGATCGGCCGCATCACGGGCTATGCCGGCGACGAATTTTTCTGGTTTCAGCTCGGCACGCTTTTGGAGAAACTACCCCAAGGTGTTCGCGAAGGAGGATCGTGACGCCACCAGCCGCGTCCCGCGCCTCCCCCTCCCGGGGGATTGACGCCGTGGCACCCGCCGGCACCCAGGGGCCGGCCAAGAAAACCAGTACGCCCGAACCAGACCGCACGAGTCGCTCGTGTCACCCACAGGGAGGAGTCCACCATGCCCACGACCGCGCACCGGGCGCCGCGCGCCCGCGTCCCTGGTTTTTGCCGTGTGTTTGCCCTGGCCGCCCTCATCATGGGCACCGCCACCCTGACACCCGGTCCCGCCAACGCCGCCGACGACGCGATGATTGTCCCGACCCTTGGCGAGGACGGTCTCTACCACCATGACTTTTTCCTGCAGTCCTTCCTGGATCTGTCGGACGACCTGGCCGATAGTCACGCCAACGGCAAGCGTTTGGTTGTGGTGTTCGAGCAGCGTGGCTGCATCTACTGCAAGACCGTCAACACGGACCTGCTCGGCGACCCGGCGATCCACGCCTATGTCAAGGAGCACTTCAATGTCTTGCAGCTCAACCTGTTCGGCGACCGCGAGGTCACGGATCTCGACGGCCAGGTGATGTCCGAAAAGGCCCTGGCCCGCCGCTGGGGCGTTCTGTTCACGCCCACCTTCATCTTCCTGCCCGAGGACCCCGCCAACACAGAGGGCCAGACCGGCATGAAGGCATCCGTGTTCACCCTGCCCGGCGCCTTCGGCAAGCATACCTTCACCGCCGCCTTTGAGTGGGTGCGCCAGAAGGGCTACGAAGGCGACGCCCACTTCCAGAGCTACGTGGCCGA
>JANQGN010000284.1 GCA_028277295.1 Rhodospira sp. | reverse complement strand
CCCATGGCCCGCGACCGCGAGGCCATCGTCGTCACCGAAATGCCCTATCAGGTGAACAAGGCGGCGATGATCGAGAAGATCGCCGAGCTTGTCCGCGACAAGAAACTGGAGGGTATCGCCGACATTCGCGACGAGTCCGACCGGCGCGGCGTGCGGGTGGTGATCGAGATCCGCCGGGACGCGGTGGCGGATGTGGTGCTGAACCAGCTCTATCGTTTCACCCAGCTTCAGACCACCTTCGGCGTCAACATGCTTGCCCTGACGCAGGGGCGGCCGTTGTTGATGACACTGGCCGAGATCCTGCGGGCCTTCATCGCCTTCCGTGAGGAAGTGATCCGCCGGCGCACGGTGTTCGAGCTGAACAAGGCGCGCGCACGGGCGCATGTGCTGGTTGGCCTGGCCATCGCCGTGGTCAACGTGGATCAGGTGGTGGAGATGATCCGCCGGGCCCCCGACCCGCAAACGGCGCGCGAACGGCTGATGGCCACGGCCTGGCCTGTGGGAGAGGTGGCTCCCATGATTGCCCTGATCGACGAGCCGGGGCGCGGTGTGGTGGATGGCTGCTACCATCTGTCCGAAACCCAGGCGCGGGCCATCCTGGATCTGCGCCTGCATCGCCTGACCGGGCTGGAACGGGAGAAGATCCAGGAGGAACTGCGCGAGATCGGCGCCCGCATCGAGGAATATCTGGCCATCCTCGGATCGCGCGAAAAGCTCTTCGCCGTCATGCGCGGGGAACTGGCGGCCGTGCGCGAAGCCTTCGCCACCCCTCGGCGCACGGAGCTTCAGGACGTTGAGTTCGAGGTGGACGATGAGGACCTGATCGCCCGCGAGGACATGGTGGTGACGGTCACCAACACCGGCTACATCAAGCGGGTGCCGCTCTCCACCTACCGGGCGCAGCGTCGTGGCGGCCGTGGTCGGGCCGGCATGGCCATGCGGGACGAAGACTTCGTGACCACCGTGTTCGTGGCCAACACCCATGCGCCGCTGCTGTTCTTTTCCTCGGCCGGCATTGTCTACAAACTCAAGGTTTATCGCCTGCCCCAGGGCACACCACAGGCGCGCGGCAAGGCGATGGTCAACCTGCTGCCGCTGGGCGAGGGCGAAACCATCTCCACCGTCATGGCGCTGCCGGAGGACGAGGACAGTTGGGGCGATCTCCACGTGATGTTCGCCACCGCCTCCGGCACCGTGCGGCGCAACAAGCTGTCGGACTTCACCAACATCATGGCCAACGGCAAGATCGCCATGAAGCTGGAGGCCGATGACGCCTTGATCGGCGTCCATGTGTGCTCCGACGACCAGGATGTCCTGCTCGCCACCCGGGCCGGCAAGTGCATTCGCTTCCCGGTGGCCGATGTGCGTGTGTTCGCTGGACGCACCTCAACGGGTGTGCGCGGGATCAAGCTGGCACGCGGAGACCGGGTGATGGGGCTGGGCATTCTGCGCCATGCCAACTACGATCCGGCGATCCGGGCGGCGTACCTGAAGCAGGCCAACCAACTGCGCCGCCGTCCCGATGACGAGGATGCCGATCGCGCGCCGGACGTAGAGGCGGAGGCGGTGGAGCCAGGCGAGGTGTCCGCCGAGGACTTCGAGCGCATGGCAACCGAGGAGGAGTTCATTCTCACCGTCACGGAGAACGGCTTTGGCAAGCGCACCTCGTCGTTCGAATACCGGGTGTCGGGGCGCGGCGGTCAGGGCATCGTCAGTATCGACACGCCACCGCGCAACGGGTCCGTGGTGGCGTCCTTCCCGGTGGGACATGATGATCAGATCATGTTGATCACCAACACGGGACAGTTGATCCGCTTCCCGCTGAATGACGTGCGCATCGCCGGCCGCAAGACTCTGGGCGTGCGTCTGTTCCGCACCGCGGAGGACGAGGTGGTTGTGTCGGCCGCGCATCTGCCGGCGTCTTTGGCGGAGGCCGAGGAGGGCGAGGGCGACGACATCAATGGGGATGGCGGCCCGAACGACGTGGGCGACGAGGACGCGTGATCCAACGGCGCGCGAGCCGGTCGTCTCGTCCCGGCCCGACCGACGGCCGGGGAGCGGGGCCCCAATCGCCAGAACGACATGAGGGGAGCGGACATCCGCCATGACCGACAAGAAACATGTGGGGGTGTATCCGGGCACCTTCGATCCGGTCACCACCGGCCATCTGGACATCATTTACCGGGCCACGCGCGTCGTGGACCATCTGATCGTGGCCGTTGCCGTCAACGCCGGCAAGGGGCCGATGTTCTCGTGTGACGAACGGGTGGACATGCTGCGCGAGTCGCTTCAGGAAAGCGGCATCGGCGCCCGCAACTCCGTCGAGGTGATGGCCTTCGGCTCGTTGCTGGTCAATTACGCCAAGGAGGTCGGCGCCACGGTGATCGTGCGCGGCCTGCGCGCGGTCTCGGACTTCGAGTACGAATTTCAGATGGCTGGCATGAATGCCCGGCTGGATAACAGTATCGAGACCGTCTTCCTCATGGCCTCCGAACGGTCGCACTTCATCTCGTCGCGTTTCGTCAAGGAAATTGGCCGCCTCGACGGCGATATCAGCTCCTTTGTAACCCCCAGCGTCCACCAGCGTCTGATACATCGCTTTGGAGAGTCCCATGAGTCGTAAGATCCGTGGCGATGAACGCCCGCGGGCGGCGCCTTTGTCGAGACGGGCGCTGATTTTCTCCCTCTCGTTGATTTGCTTGATGACAGGAAAGGCAAGACCCATGGCCGCTGCCTCTGGCATGGACGTCGATCCCGAGAACACCCTTTACATGGACTTGCCGGCGGGCCGGG
>JANQGN010000253.1 GCA_028277295.1 Rhodospira sp. | reverse complement strand
TTGAGGCGCTCGCGCTCGAACGCCGCCAGCACCAGGCCACCCGTCAGCACCACGGCAAACAACAGGACGATGAGGATCAGGCGGGTGCGCAGGAGCATGGGAAACCAGACCTCAGCGGACGAGAGCGGGCGCGGCGGCGGACCCCGGAGGCGGGAGCGGACTCCTTTCGGGTGGGTCCGATGGCGAACCGATCGCCATCATGGCATCGCCCAGGGATCGTCCGGCAGTCCCTCGGGCGGCGGCAAGGGATCGCGCGGCGGGTAGCGGCCCTCCAGGGTCGTGCGCACCAGCGCCGCCATGTGGCTGCGGATCACCGGAATGGTGTAGCCCTCGGGATAGGCGTCGCGATCGAGGTTGGCGGTGGGCGGGAAGGCCTTGGCCGCGAAATCCGGGCGGATGACCGAGTCCCACACGTTGAGGCTTTGTCCCAGGTAGGGACAGCGGCCGGAGAAGATGCTGTATACCGGCAGGCCGTTGGGCGCCGGGCGCGAGAGCAGCCCATTGACCGCCCCCGAGACCCGCTCCAGCACGATGGCGCGGGCGCCGGCGTCGCGCGCCCGGCGGGCCGCGGCGCACAGGGCTTGGGCCTCCTCAAGAGTGATGCCGTACTTTCGATTGTCGCGCGTCTGCGGCGTATACCCAAGATGGGCGATGACCGGCAGGCCAGCGCGTCCCAGGCGTTCCAGGACCGGGAAACCGCCGTCCTCCCCCACCTCCACCTTGAGGATGTCGGCACCCAGATCCAGCATGCCGGCTCCATTGCGTTCCGCGTCGTCGGGGGTGCGGGCGCTGCCATCCGGCATGTCGGCGATGACGTAGGGCGCCTCGGGGCCGGCCCCGAACGCCTCGCGGGCGGCGGCGACGATCTCCGCCACCATCTCGCGCATGGTCCTCAGGAAATCCGCCTCCTGGCCGGGGGGGACGCGGGTGCTGGTCTGACCCAGGTGCGTGGTCAACACGCTGTCGGCCACCATCAGGCTGTCCACCTGGGTAAAGCCGGCGACCTCGCCGCGCAGGTCCTCGACGGCCTGGGCCACGGCCGTCACCTCGTAGCCTCGGTACAGGTTGACCTTGATGCGGGGGACATCGGGATGGGCGATGCGGCCAGCCTGGTGTGCCGCCAGACGCGCATCAAGATCCGCCGGTTCCGGCGGCACGGAAACGGCCTGCGCGGCAAATGCCGAGGGGGGCAACGGGGTCACGGTCCGGATCTCCTGAAGCGGCGGGCGGGGACTTTGAGGGCGTTTTCGGTGCGTCAGATGTCGCCGAAAACGCCCTCGTATCTTGATTGTGACGCAAATCGTCGTCGCGATCCGGTCCGGATCGTTCAGGATTTGCTCTAACGAATGCCCCCGCCGGACGGGGCACGGGCGTCGCCCTCACCATCATCCCTGGAGGGCTCGGTGGACTCGGCCCGGCTGTCCTTGATCTCGGAGATCTGCAGCAAGCCGATGGGGGGATAGAACTCCAGTTCGCGGATCACGTCCATGTTCAGGACCAGGGAATAACGCGCCAGCGAGGCAATGGGGATCGACGCCGGATCCTCCCGGCCGACCAGGACGCGCGTCGCCAGATGGGCGGTCAGCTTGCCGATGTTGTAGTAGCGGCTGATCAGCCCCATCATCGCCTGCGAGTCCTCCAGAGTGCCCTCGGCGGCGGCGAAGGTTGGCAGGCGCGCCTCGACGGCGGCCGAGGTCAGCAGCCCCTTGTTGCCGGACAGGAAGGAATCGGGCGGGATGTAGAGGAAGTCGGCGCCCGCGTCGGCGACCTGGGCCACCAGGCCGGGCAGGGCCGTGGCGATGGGCGCGCCAGCCTCGTCCAGCGGCGCCGGACGGTCCACCAGGGTAAAGTCGCCGTCGTCCTCGGCCAGCGCCCGCAAGGCGTTCACCACGTTGCGGCTGTTGGACTCCTTTGGATTGTAGACAACCCCGAGGGCGCCGAAGGGCCGATAAGAGCGGATCGCCCGCAACTGGGCCTCCAGCGGGACCAGGAAGGTCGAGCCGGTGATGGCACGCCCCGAGGCGTCCAGCGACGGCACCAGCCCCGAGCCCACCGGATAGGACACATTGGCGAACACCGCCGGGATATCGGTGATGTAGTTCTCCGGGGTGTCGGTATCATAGCGCCCGAGAATGCCCAGGCTGACCGTGGTGCCCCAGGTGTAGACTAGGTCCGGTTTGATCTCCCGGATCCGCTGGACGAAGGCGGGCAGCCGGGACCGGTCGCGGCCGGCATCCAGGATGGTCGGCTCCACCGGGATACGGTGGCTCTCGAAGTAGTCCTGAAACCCCTGATCGGTGTCCGTCCAGCCGCGCCAGGTGACCATCACGATACGCAGCGGGTCGCGCATGCCGCGGATGCGCGCCCGCAACTCGGCCATGACGCGGTCGCCCAGATCATCACCCCCGGCCAGGGCGACCGCCGAGATGCGACCCGTGTCGGTCCCCATGGCCGGCGGACCATGGCTTGGACCATCGGGCGTCGCGCCGTGTGCGGTGGGGCGCGGGTAGATCGGGCCCTGTGCCCGGGTGGCGGCATAGGCGCCGGTTGGGGCGCCGGTTGGGGCGCTGGTTGGGGCGCCGGTCGGGGCGCCGTTCCCAAGGGAAGCGTCCTGCGCACGGGCCGGATGCACACCCACGCTCAGCAGAAGGCCGAGCACAAGCACCAGGCCGAGCCCGGTCAGAGTCGCGCGCCGATCACCGCGCGCGCCGCTCATGGTGTCACCGCCCGGCGGCGGCCATCGCCAGACACCCATCGCAGCCCCACATACAACGCTCCGGCCACGGTCACCCCCAGGCCGGTCAGCGCCATGGCGTCGACATAGCCATAGAGGGTCACCAGCGTTCCCACGACGAACGGCCCAACGACGTTCCCCATGCGCTCGATCAGGCGGAACACGCTCAGCACCGTGGTCTGACCCAACTCACGGCACTCGCGCGCGCAGACCTCCTGCACCAGCACCAGCTGAGGGGAGATCGCCAGGGCATGGGCAACGCCCATGGTGAGCACGGCCAGCGCCACCATCCATGCCGACGACCCCAGGACGATCGCCGCCGCACCCAGTCCCGAGAGCATCGCCCCGCCGCCCACCAGCAGGGGCAGGTTGCCCACCCGGTCGGCGACGCGGGCGGCCAGCGGCGTGACCAGCACGTTCATCAGGCCATAGATCATGATGATCCGCCCCACCGACGACTGGCTTTCGCCCATCTCGGTCAGGAACAGAGGGGCCAGGTAGAACAGGAACCCGGTCAGCAGGATCTTGGCCGGGATCGCCGACAGCGCCAGCAGCGCCACCAGCCGGGGATTGCGCAGCACCATGGCCATGTCACGCACCCGCAAGGGCCGCCGCTCCGTGTCCTGGTGGTCGGCGGTGCCCGACAGCAGGCCATGGATCAGGGTCGCGGCGAGCGCGACAAGGCCGGCGGAGACCGCCAGGGTCATGGCATAGCCCACCCGCTCGGCGAGGATACCGCCGATGGATGGGCCGCAAATGGCGGCCGCGAAGACCGCGCCCATGAAGGTGGCCATGCCGGTGACGCGCCGGCCAGGATCGGCGTGAATGGCAACGTAGCCCTGACAGGAAATGTAGATCACGGCATAGCCGACGCCCGCAAGCGCCCGCCAGACCAGCAGGTCCGGCACCCCCTGGGCCATGGCCGCCCCCAGGTAGCCGGCGACGCTGGGAATGGCGCCGATCAGGAACACCCTGCGCGTCCCCAGACGGTCGGTCCAGGCCCCGGCGAACGGCGTGATAATGGCGATGGACAGCATGAACACCGAGATCGGCAGCGCCATCACCAGCGCCTCGTCCATCCATGTGGCCTGGCTGTACAGATCACGCACGTACAGCGGCAGGAACGGGCGCGTCATCTCCTCGGCGAAGATGAACAGGAACAGCGGCACCCGAACGCGCAACAGGCTGGACGGCGCGGCGGCGCGGCGGAATCCCTGGGTGGGAATGGTGAAGCGCCGGCGCACGTCGCGAAGGATATCCTCGATCCGGCGAATGGCACCGCTGTCGAACTGGGCGGCGCGCACCTCGTCGGCGTCCTGGAGCAACTCGTGATAGGCATCGCCCAGCCGCCGGACAATGGCATTGTAGGCGCGACCCAGTTGCTTGACCTCGTCGCCCGCGCCACCGTCGCTGGCCAGGACAACCGAGAAGTCCCCGGCCTGGCCGCGACGCATCAGGGCCTCGACCTGACGCATGGGGCTGGTGACGAACACCACGACCAGGATCAGCAGGAACTCGAACGACACCAGCAGCGACACCAGGGCCACCGTCATGATGTCGTAGACGATCTCCATGAGTTGATGGGTCACATAGTCGGAATCCGCCCCCACGTGCAGATAGCCGTGCGGGGCCTCGCGCGGGCCGGCCCGGATGGGGATGGCGGTGTCGCGGTAGTCCACCCGCAGGGTGGCGAAGCCGTCGGCCACGGCGATGTCATTACCACCGCTGATGGCGGTGAAAATATCAAGGACCTGATCCGGCGTGTCGGTCGCGGCGTAGCGCACCCTGTTGGCGGTGTCGGTCACCACCAGATAGGCGAGGCCAACGTTGTTCATGCGCACGTCGGTGAGGAACGCCTCCATCCCCACAAGGTGCCCCAGGGGGATGCCGTGGCCGATCGCCTTGCCGATGGTCTCCGAGACCGCCTGGCCGACCGCCTGCGCCTTGGCGTCCACCTCCGGCAGAATCTCCCGCTCGAACGCCTTGACCGCGATGTAGGAGAACACGGCCAACGCCCCCAGCAGCAGCACCAGGGTCAGCGGAACCAGGCGCACCAGCAACATGCGCGAGGCCAGGGTATCGCGCTCGGCCATCGACGCGCCGGTCACCGTCGGATCCTCGGGGCGCACGACGGCGCCACCCCCCCCGAAGCGGACCGGCACCGCGACGGCGCCCCCGCCACCGCTGTCCGACGCGGCCTTGGGCGCGGCCATGTCGGGGCGGGCGGGGCCGTGCGATTGATGTATCATGGCCGTCGTCCTCGCCTCGACTCAGTCCATCTCGTCCAGCCGGCGGATTTCCCGCCGGCCGCGCATGATTTCGCCGAAGGCTTCCCGGGCCGTACGGCCGAAGCGGCGGAAGTCCATCTCCAGGGGCGACGCCTCGCCGGCTGGAGTTCCCCCATCGTCGCGTTCGTTGGCGTCGCGGGCCGCGAAGCCCCCTGGCCCGCCGGCCGACACGGTGATCAGGCCCGCGGTGGTGAAATCCTGGACCCCGCCGAGGTCCTGGGCCGCGTCCATGGCGGCGGCGAGGGCCTTGGCCTGGCGCTCGATGCGGGCCAGGCGGCGGCGAATGTCGGCCATGACGGCGAACACGCCGACAACGATCACCACCCCGACGCCAGCCGAGACCACCGCCGCCTGAACCATCAGTTCCCGGCGGGTGGCGGCTTCGGTTCTGTCGATGGCCGCGCGGGCATAGCGGATGGCGATGCCCCCGGCGTTGTCACCCAGATTGCTCACGATCGGTGTGCCAACCACCATGGCATCGTGATCGTGCACCACGAAGGTCCGTCGGCCGCTGGCCGCGCCGCCAACATCCACGCCGGTCTGGGCGCGGAAGGCGTCGAGCCAGCGCGGGGAAATCAGATCACCGATGAAACTGCGATCGGTGCCAAACAGCACCTGGCCGTCTGGATCGAAGACCTCGATGGACAGGATGTTGGGATCATCCAGGCGGCGCTGCTCCAGGGTGTCCTGGATATGGCGCATCGTGTCCAGGGGCAGGCCAAGGTTCAGGCGCGTCTCCAGGTTCGAGCGCAGATCCTCCACCGTAAAGGCCAGTCGATCGCGCAAAACTTGGGTGAGAAGCTGATCGAACTTGTGTAGGTTGAGAAGAGCTGTCAGACTCATGGCGAACAGGAACACCATGATGATGGTCAGGGCGATGCGTGCCGTCAGGCTGATGCCCATGACGCCGTCTCCCGTC
>JANQGN010000012.1 GCA_028277295.1 Rhodospira sp. | reverse complement strand
TTGTCGAGGCGGACGAGACCTACATGCTCGACAGCCGCAAGGGCGAGCGGAAGCTGGACCGAAAGCCCCGCAAACGCGGCGGCAAGGCGGCCAAGCGGGAGCTGTCCAGGGAACAGGTGCCCATCTTGATGGCCACCGACCGCTCCGGCCAGGTAACTGCTCAACCCGGGTCTGGTGAGGGGTAGGTGTAGGGGGGCTGCAACGACGTTGCACACAAGGTCTTGACAGCGGATCCGATCTCGGATTCAACCTTCGGATGACTCCGCTGCCGCCGCTGCCCGATCTGTCCCAGTTGTCGCACGATCAGAAGGACGCGCTGATCGTGGCGCTGTATGCCCAGGCCCAGGCCCTGACCGCGCAGGTTCAGGCGCTGACCCAGGAGGTGGCCGTCTTGCGAGCGCGGGTGGCCGAGCTTGAGGCCAAGCAGGGCGATCCGCCGAAGACGCCGGACAACTCCAGCACGCCGCCCTCGCAGGGGCGCAAAGCAAACCGGCCGGCGACGGGCGCCAAGTCGGGGCGGCGCCAGGGCCGCGTGGGGCGCACGGGCGGAGGCCGCCCGTTGGCCAGGGACCCCGATCAGACGGTGATCGCCAAGGCGACCACGTGCGCCCATTGCCGCGCACCCCTGGGCGAGGCCGATCAGACCCTCCATGGGCGCAGCGACAAGATCGACCTGCCGCCGGTGCGTCCGGTGGTCACGCGCGTCGAGCGTTACGCCGGGCACTGTCCGTGCTGCGGCGGCGTGACCATGGCGCCGGTGCCGGAAGGCCTGGAGGGCGGCTCGCCGTTCGGTCCGACCATCGTCACCCTGGCGCTGTATTTGCGGGTCGTCCACGCCATCAGCTATCGGCGCCTGCACCAGATGGTCCGTCCTCTGTTCGCGCTGGACATCAGCGAGGGCGCGCTGGACGCCCTGTTCCGCCGCGCCAAGCCGACCTTCGATGACGCGGTGGCGGCCATCCTCGCCCGGCCGCGCCGCTCGCGCGTGATCTGTTCCGATGAAACCAGCGTGCGCATCGACGGCCAGACCTGCTGGAACTGGGTGTTCCAGAACGACCAGGTCGTCATCCACGTCATCCGCAAGAGCCGCGGGGCCGCGGTCATCACCGAGGTGCTCGACGGCCATCGGCCAGCCCTGTGGGTCTCCGATCTGTACGCTGCCCAGCAAGGGCATGCCGACGGCTGGCAGGTCTCCCTCGCCCACCAGCTGCGTGACCGCCAGTACGCCATCGACGCCGGCGATGCCGTCTTCGCCCCGCGCATGAAGGCCTTGCTGCCGCGCGCGGTGATCCTGGCCCGGCGCCGGCATGATCTGGCCGAAAGCACCCGCACCGAGTACCGAAGACGCCTGGAACAGGCCCTGGACGCCGTCATGGCCCTGCGGCCGGCCAACCGGCACGGCCAGCGGTTGCGAAAACGCTACGCCAAAGGTCCGCGACCATCTGTTCACCTTCCTGACGCATCCCGAGGTGCCGCCGGACAACAACGGATCGGAGCGGGAGTTGCGCCCGACCGCCACATACCGCAAGGTCACTGGCGGGTTCCGCTCGGACTGGGGCGCCGATCTGTTCGCCGCCGTCCGAGCCGTCATCGGCACCGCCGCACGCCAGGGCATCGATGCCTATCAGGCCATCCATGCCATCATACGTGGCGTGCCCGCCTGCCAACCGGGTTGAGCAGTTACGTCTCATCGATCACCAGAACGCCGGCCTCGTCGCCGAGAGCATCCACCACATACTCGCGGACTAGAGCAAATCCCGAGCGATCTGGCACAGATCGCCCTGGACGATCTATTGGGGACGATTTGCTTGAAAAACAAATCATTATAGCATGTTGGGCGATTCAGAAATCACGCAACATGCTCTAGAAATCAGGAGCGAGGACGAAGGACATGCCGCCCATGGTCGAGGACGAGCGACGCCATCTCGGGCCGTTTTCGTCCAATTCCCCCATAAGAACAGATTGGGGGACGGGCCGGGGTGTCCCGCTGGACAGCGTCGCGAATGGCTTGTGTGGGACCTGCCACACGGCGCCATCCGCTCCTTGCCAGCGAAACACCCCGGCCCGCCGTGCCCGCGCGCCAAGTGTCAACAGGCCCTAGAACCATGCGGTTCACCCGTCTGCACCTGGACAAGTATGGCCACCTCACCGACGTGGCGCTGGACCTGCCGACCCGTGCCCCGGACCTGTACCTGGTCCTGGGCGCGAACGAGGCCGGCAAGACAACGACGCAAGACGCCATCGCCGACTTCCTGTTCGGCTTCGGCCACAAGACCGCCCATGACCACCGGCATGCCGCCGCCGACCTGCGGGTGGGCGCCCGCCTTGAGGCCGGCGGCGCGCCCCTGGAGGTCTGGCGCAAGAAGGGCCGCGTCAACACCCTGCTG
>JANQGN010000730.1 GCA_028277295.1 Rhodospira sp. | reverse complement strand
GAGGACGATGGACATGCCGCGCATAGTCGAGGACGAGCGACGCCATCTCGGGCCGTTTTCGTCCAATCCCCCCATAAGAACAGATTGGGGGACGGGCCGGTGTGTCCCGCTGGACAGCGTCGCGCATGGCTTGTGCGGGGCCTGCCACACGGCGCCATCCGCTCCTTGCCAGCGAAACACCCCGGCCCGCCGTGGCCGCGCCCCGAATGTCAACAGGCCCTAGGCTACGCTGCGGACGCCGCCAGGCCCAGGGCGCCCAGAAGCCGCCACTGGTCATCGGACAGCGCCAGGAAGCGGGCCGTGAAGCGACCCGAGTGCCTGTACGCGGCGGTGACGGTGATTTCCAGCGGCTCCATGCCGTCCCGTTCGGGGGTGGCCGGAGGGGCGATGGTCTCGGCGGTACTCTCTTCCGGCAGGATCTCCAGGGTGGCCCGGTTGCCCTTGGCGGGCAACGGCGAGCGTTCGCCGACCAGCGGGGGAATCGCCATGCGTCCGGTCACCGCGCTGTCCGAGGAGCCGATCAGTAGGCACGGCAGACCATTCAACCGCGCGCGTACGGGACGAGTCGAACCGGCGATGCCGGCCTGGGCGCGCGCGCTGGGGATGGGGTGGCTGCGGTCGTTCGGGCTGATGGCATCCATGGCACTCACCTGTCTCGGTCTGGGTCCTCGGTTAGGAAAGAAAAGGAAACCCTTGCGGCGATCGTACGTTCCGTGGGTTCGCGCCGCCATCCATCTGAGCCGGGCCATCTGAGCCGGGCCATCTGAGCCGGGCCGTCCGAGCCAGGCGGCCCGGGGAGGCGCGGGCCGGTGCCGCCGCTACCGGGTTGAGCGATGCCGGCGATCTGGAGAGGATCAACCCCCGAGGGCGGCATTGCGTCACTTCGATGACAGCATTTTGGTACGTCATCAAAGGGTGGATGTCGATCCCTGTCGAGGGTCGATCCTTCGTTCGTCGGGTGGCTGGCCAGGTGGCGGATATCAAAAGGATTATGAGACTCCAACTCCTCTCGCGCCGGTCGTGCCACCTAGGCGAAAGAGTCGGACTAAGCGGCCGCCGTGGCCGTTGTGCCGCCGGTTTCGGGTGTGGACTCGAAGGTAAACAGGTCATTGGCCTGGGCCTGCACCAGGGTCCGCCAGACCTTCTGACCGATCCCCCGCATGACGCACCCGCAGGCCCGCTGTTCCGCGTGGTCTTGCGCCATGAGCAACATGCCAATACCGCTCGAATCGATAAAATCCACGCCACTCAGGTCAAGAATGTATTGCTCGGCTTCGATCGTGTGCAGCCGGTCGAGCAACCGGCTGAAACTGTCGAACGTGGCATGGGTCAAGGCACCCTGGAAGACCAGCAGCGCCGTCTCGTCTCCCTGTTCGCAAACCATCGTGACCATGCGCTCCCCTCGCCTTTCGGGGTGGTTCCGACCGCCCTGAGTCGGCGGTTTTCATCCCGTTCGGACGTTTCCCCACAATCTGTTCGCACCTGCAACAAGGCCATATGACGGTATCCCGGCGTCTTATGCAATACCTCGAAAGACGCAGACGGTTTTACCAGGCGATATAAACCTAGCACGGAAGAAGGATGTGATCAGCCCGGCGCGTGTCAGCGCGGTCAGGAAAAGGACATTCTTCCTGTCCGCGACCGCCACACACGGTGGATCAGAAACCTAAGCCCCTGGCGTACCAAGACGAAGAGTCAGCGCGATTCGTGTATGCCGGGATGGTTGTTGCGCATGCGGTGCGCCCCGGCGGTGCGTGTGAGGTCACCCTAGGGCGTTTTCGGCGGCACCTGATTCGCCAAAAACGCCCTCGTATACCGATATTGAAGCCAATCGTCCCCAACATGCTCTATCGTTTTGTTTTTGACGCAAATCGTCGTCGCGATCCGTGCCGGATCGCTCGGGATTTGCTCTAGACCAGCAAATCCTGGATGTAGCGGGGCAGGGCGAAGCAGGCCGCCTGGATCTCCGGCGTCCAGTAGCGCGTCTCCAGATCACGGCCACCAAGGCGCCGGCGAACCTCGTCGGCGCCAAAGCCTCGGGTGCCGGGGTCCTTGCTGGCCCAGCCCAGCGCCATGAAGCCACCCACGTAGCTGGGCACGGGCACCACGTAGAAGGTGACATCGGCGAATCCGGCGCCGCGCAGACGGTTCCAACTGTCGGTGACCTCCTGGCCCTGGGTGAAGGGCACGCCGTTCTGGGTGACCAGGATGCCTCGGTCCGACAGCCGGGCATGGCAATCGGCGTAGAAATCCTGCGTGAACAGCACCTCGCCCGGACCGTGCGGGTCGGTGCTGTCGACAACGATGACGTCGAACGTCTCGGTGCTGGTCTTCAGGAAGTCGACACCGTCGGCGATGACGATGCGCGACCGGGGATCCTCAAGCGCCGCCTTGCCGATGGCTGGCAGCCAGGTCTTGGAGAAGTCGACAACGCTGGCGTCGATCTCCACCAGGGTCGGCGCCACCTCGGGATGCTTCAGGGCTTCCCGCAGGCACCCGCCGTCGCCACCGCCGACGATCAGCACCCGTCTGGCGTCGCCATGGCCCAAGATGGGGACATGCACCATCATCTCCTGGTACATGAACTCGTCGCCCTCGGTGATCTGAACCACCCCATCCAGGGCCAGGACCCGGCCGAACACCGGGGATTCGAACATGGCCAAGTCCTGGTGCTCGGTTGTCTCACGGTGAAGCCAGCGGTCCACCGCGAACACCTGGCGCCAGCCTGGATACAGGGTCTCCTCGAAACGCTCTCCGCTCACGGCACCATGCCTCGCTTGTTTTCCGAAAGGGTGAGTGTGGTGGGCCGGAAGGCGGCGCGCAGCACCGGGATCGCCTTGTAGGGATCGGCCTCGCCGCACATGAAGATGTCCAGCGCCGCGTAGGCCCGCTCCGGCCAGGTATGGATGCTGATGTGACTTTCGGCCAGCACCAACACGCCCGAGATGCCGCCGTTGGGCGTGAAATGATGCAGGTGGGTGTGCAGGAGGGTGGCCCCGGCCGCCCGGGTGGCCTCGATCAGGGCGGCCTCCGTCAGGTCAATGTCGTCCAGGCCCTTGCCGCCCCACAGATCCACCAGCAGGTGGGTGCCGGCGAAGCGCACGCCGTCGCGCTCGATGAAGTGATCCTGGGCAAGGGCCTTCGCCGAAGCCGGCGGGGTGGCGGTCGGCTCGCCAGCGTCCGCGCGGCGCTCGCCCGAATAGACCAGGTGGAGGGCGCCGGCCGCCGCGTCCCCGTCGGACGGTGGCCCGGTTCGGATGGTCGAGTCCGCCATGGCTGTCTCCCTGCGCGGGTCCAGGCGCCGGATCGGGTCGGTCCGGGCTGAACGCGCGCACAGTACGTGACGAGAGGGGCCGAAACGGGAAACGCCGCCCCCGTGGTGCATGGACGTGACCCATGCCATGATCCACGGGCCGAAGCGGCGCCGGTCCATCCCCTGTGCCCGATCGCGCGAGGGGACGCAAGGACAATTTCGGGGCGCGTCGGCGTGTCTTCAAGGACCGTGGCGGGGCTGCCCGAATCGCATGCCGTATGGGGTGTTGTGCAAGGCTTTCCGGACAAACACCTAGAGCATGTTGCGCGATTTCTGAATCGCCCGGCATGCTCTACCAACTTGTTTTTCAAGCAAATCGTCCCCGAAAGGTCTTCCAGGTCGATCCGTGCCAGATCGCTCGGGATTTGCTCTAGGGCTCGAACGTCCCGGGCCGAAAGGAATCCAGGACCTGGAGATAGTTGGCGCGTTCGTAGGCGGCCGGGTTGCCGCAGTCGCGGTGGCTCAGGGCGCCACGGGCATGGATCACGGAGTCATAGCCGCCCACCTCCAGAAAGGCGCGCAGGCCGGACACCAGGGTCGAGACGTGCTGGGGGCCGTAGCGCAGCAGGCTCGACGTTGTCATCACCACATCGGCGCCGGCCAGGATGTACTTCATCACGTCCTCGGGTCCCTCCACGCCGGTCGAGGCGGCGAGGGACGACCGGCCCAGGGTCCCGAACAGGATGCCGATCCAGCGCAGCGGCAAGCGGGCCTCGCCAGCCGTGGACAGGTCCAGGGTGGGCAGGGCCCGCATGGCCTGCAGGTCAATTTCCGGCTGGTAGAAGCGGTTGAACAGCACCAGGCCGTCCGCCCCCGCCGTCACCAGGCGATGCGCCATGTTGCCCGGCGCGCTGTAGAAGGGCCCAAGCTTCACGGACACCGGGATGGAGACCTCGCGCTTGACCGAGGTCAGGATCCGTTCGACGCGGTGCTCCACGTTCGACCCGGTCTCCTCGGGGTCGGCGGCCACGTAGTAGACGTTCAGTTCGATGCCCGGGGCGCCTGCCTGTTCCATCAGCGTGGCATAGTGGATCCAGCCGCGCGCGGTCACCCCATTCAGGCTGGGGATCACCGGCACGGCGCAGCTTTCCTTGGCGCGGCGGATCAACTCCAGGGTCTGCTCGCCGCCAATGCCGATCTTGCTCATGGAGGTGGGGGGGAAATAGCCGCCGGGCACCTCGGCGTGACTCTCGGCGCCGACCTCGGAGAGACCATGGATGGCCTCGCGTTCCTGAAGGATGCGCTCTTCGAACAACGAGGGCATGACGATGGCCGCGGCGCCGGCATCCTCAAGACGACGGATGCCGTCGAGGGTGCCGGAGAGGGGAGAGGCGGAAGCGACAACCGGATGCTCCAGCGACAGTCCCAGGTACCGACACCGCATGTCCATGAACGGTCCTCCCCTTGGTTCCCTCTCGGTTTCCGGAGCCGGCCACCGCCATGGTGCCCCCAGGCCAGCCCCCCGTGTTTATGGCGCCGGAACGACGATTGGTCAAACGTCCCAGTTTAGGGCATTCGGGTGAAACACGATCTTCTGAAGGAGGCCACGTCGAGACAGGGGCGCCCGCGCGCGGCGAACGGCCGCGCGCCCACGGGACGTGCATCAAGCCGTGGGTGCACGCCCATCCTCGGGGGTTATCGTATTCACACTTCTTTTCCCGCCGGGCCGGGTTCCCTGGCCGGGCGAGAAAAGTGACATGTCATTGCGAGCCCGCATTTGTTGATGCGGGCGAAGCAATCCAGGGGTGGAGGACAGTGTGTTTTGTCCTGGATTGCTTCGTTGCCTTGTTTCTCGCAATGACTGTGTGAGTGTTAGCATAGTATAGCCATTCGCCAGGCCCAATGAAGATGTGTGAATCGGATAGTCCTCGGGGGGAGTTGGAACTGCTCGAAGAACGGCAGGACAGGCTCTTGCCGCCAACAGAGGCGCCGACGGCACCGCTTCCAGGCCATCGCCGGTCCTACATCTGACCGCGCGGCCCCTCGCGGGCCATTTCCTCGTAAAGGGCGTATTTCTGCAGCACCTGGTCCTGGGCTTGGGCCATCAGCACCCGCGCCGTTTCCGGATCGCTGGCCGCCAGGGCGCGGTAGCGCAATTCGTTCTGCGTGTAGGCGGACAGCGCCACGCGCGGGCGCGGACTGTCGAGGATGAAGGGGTTCTCCTCCGCTTCCCGTACCGCCGGGTTGTAGCGCAGCAGCGGCCAGTAGCCGCTCTTGACCGCCAGATCCTGTTGCGACATGCCCTTGTCCATGGCGATGCCGTGGGCGATGCAATGGCTGTAGGCCAGGATGAGGGAAGGCCCGGGGTAAGCCTCGGCCTCGCGCATGGCGGTGAGCACGTGTTGCGGGTTGGCCCCCATGGCAACCCGGGCCACGTAGACATTGCCATAGCTGATGGCCTGAAGCGCCAGGTCCTTCTTGCCGACCCGCTTGCCGGCGGCGGCGAACTTCGCCACCGCGCCCACCGGTGTCGCCTTGGACATCTGCCCGCCGGTATTGGAGTAGACCTCGGTGTCCATGACCAGAACGTTGACGTCGCGGCCGCTGGCCAGCACGTGGTCAAGCCCGGCCGAGCCAATGTCGTAGGCCCAGCCGTCACCGCCGACGATCCACACCGAGCGGCGTACCAGGTGGTCGACCACGGAGAGAAGGTGACGGGCGTCGTCGTCCTCCAGGGTCTCCAGGATGGTCCGAAGGTCCTCCACGCGCTGATGCTGGGCCACCAGGTCCGACTCGGTTCGCTGGCGGGCTTCCAGAATGGCCGCCGCCAGCGGCTTGCCGACCATGGGCGCCAGGCGGGCCAGCAGGTCGCGGGCCAAGCGTACATGATTGTCGGCGGACAGGCGGAAGCCGAGGCCGAACTCGGCGTTGTCCTCAAAAAGGCTGTTGGACCAGGCCGGACCGCGCCCCGTCTCGTCCACCGCCCACGGGGTTGTGGGCAGGTTCCCACCATAGATGGACGAACAGCCGGTGGCGTTGGCCACCTGCAAACGGTCGCCGAACAACTGGGAGAGCAGTCGCACGTACGGGGTTTCGCCGCAGCCGGAGCAGGCCCCCGAGAACTCGAACAACGGCCGCAGGAACTGGGCGCCGCGCACGGTGGAGTAGTCCACCCGGCGCCTGTCATTGATCGGCAGGGTCTGGAAGAAGACGCCGTTGGCTTCGGTCTCCGCCTGGATGGTCGGCTTATCCACCATGTTGATGGCCCGCCGCCCGGCCTGGGCCGGGTCGGTCACCGGGCAGGCGCCGACGCACAGGCCGCAGCCGGTGCAGTCCTTCGACAGGACGTGCAGCGTGAAGCGGGTTTCCGGGAAGCCACGGGCCTCCACTGGGGCCGACGGGAAACTCTCGGGCGCGCCCTCCAGGCGAGCCTTGTTGTAGAACTTGGCGCGAATGACGGCGTGCGGGCAGACCATGGAACAGTTGCCGCACTGAATGCACAAGCTTGGTTCCCACTTGGGGATCTGGGTCGCGATGTCGCGTTTTTCATAGGCGGTGGTGCCGCTGGGGAAGGTGCCGTCGGCGGGCAGGGCGCTGACGGGCAGGGAATCGCCCAGCCCGGCCATCATCTTGGCGGTCACCCGGCGCACGAAGTCGGGCGCATCGTCGGGCACCGGCGCGGCCATCGGCTGGCCTGGGCCATCCGCGTCGGTGGCGGGGACCACCACCTCGTGAAGGTGGGCGAGGGCCATGTCGACCCCGGCATGATTTCGGGCCACCACCTCTTCGCCCTGGCGGGCATAGGTCTTGGCGATGGCGTCCTTGATGCGGGTGATGGCCACGTCGCGGGGCAGCACGTCGGACAGGGCGAAGAAGCACACCTGCATGATGGTGTTCAGCCGCCGCCCAAGGCCGGCCTCGCGGGCCACGGAGATGGCGTCGATGACGAACAGCCGCAAGCTCTTGTCACGGATGACCCGGCGCATGGGCGCGGGCAGGCGGCGCCAGGTCTCGTCCGGCGCGTGCGGGCTGTTCAGCAGCACCACGGCGCCGTCGGCGACGCGGTCCAGCACGTCGACGGAATAGATGAAGTTGAACTGGTGGCAGGCGACAAAGTTGGCGTGCTCCACCAGATAGGGCGCGGTGATCGGCTGGGGGCCAAAACGCAGGTGCGAGACGGTGCGCGAGCCCGATTTCTTGCTGTCGTAGACGAAGTATGCCTGGGCGTGACGATCACGGTCGGCGCCGATGATCTTGATGCTGTTCTTGTTGGCGCCTACCGTGCCGTCCGAGCCGAGGCCGTGGAAAATGGCGCGAACCATGGCGTCGGGCTCGATGGAGAAGTTCGGGTCCACCGCCAGGCTCAGATGGGTGACGTCGTCGACGATGCCCACGGTGAAGCGCGGCTTGGGATCGGGCCGCGCCATTTCGTCGAACACCGCCTTGACCATGGCGGGGGTGAATTCCTTGGACGACAGGCCATAGCGGCCGCCGCTCACGCGGGGCATGACGGCCATGGGCAGCCGCCCGCCAGAGGCGGCTTCGGCCAGGGTGGCCAGGACATTCAAATAGAGCGGCTCGCCCTGAGCGCCGGATTCCTTGGTGCGGTCGAGCACCGCCAGCGCGCGGGTGGTGGGCGGCAGCACCGCCAGCAACCGGTCGGCCGACCAGGGCCGGAACAGCGTGACCTGCACGACGCCAACCCGCTCGCCCCGTGCGTTCAGCCAGGCGGTGGTGTCGCAGGCGGTTTCCACGCCCGAGCCCATCAGCACGATGACGCGCTCCGCGTCCGGGGCGCCATGATAGGAAAACGGGGTCAACCGCCGGCCAGTGAAGGACGCCAGGCGCTGCATGACGCTGTCAACAATGCCCGGCACGCGCTCGTAATAGGGGTTGGCGGCCTCGCGGGCCTGGAAGTAGACGTCCGGGTTCATGGCCGTGCCGCGCACGAACGGCCGTTCCGGGCTGAGCGCGCGGAGCCGGTGAGCGCGCACCAGATCGTCATCGATCATGGTGCGGATGACACTGTCGGGCAGCAACTCGATCTTGTTGATCTCGTGAGAGGTGCGGAAGCCGTCAAAGAAGTGCAGGAACGGCACCCTGGCGGCCAGGCTGGCGGCCTGGGCGATCAGGGCGTTGTCGTGGGCCTCTTGCACCGAGGCCGAGGCCAGCAGCGCGAAGCCCGTGGTGCGCGCGGCCATGACGTCCTGGTGATCACCGAAGATTGACAGGGCGTTGGCCGCCAGGGAGCGCGCCGCCACATGGATCACGCAGGCGGTCAGTTCGCCAGCGATCTTGTACATGTTGGGCAGCATGAGCATCAGGCCCTGGGAGGCCGTGAAGGTCGTGGCCAGAGAGCCCGCCTGCAGCGCGCCGTGCAAGGCGCCGGCCGCGCCACCCTCGCTTTGCATTTCCATCACATCGGGGATGGTGCCCCAGATGTTGGTCTTGCCCTGGCTGGCCCATTCGTCGGCCAGTTCGGCCATGGCCGAGGATGGCGTGATGGGGTAGATGGCGCAGACCTCGTTGACCCGATAGGCCACATGGGCACAGGCCTCGTTGCCGTCGATCATCACCCGCTGCTGGGTCACGGGGCCGATCGGGGAGGTGTCGGCTTCGGCGATCGGGACGGCGCCGGCGCCGGTCGGTGCGGTCGTGTCGGGCATGGTTCGGCGTCCTCTTCTCCCTGGCGCGCCGCGGCCGGGGTCATGGTGGGTCCCGGTCCGGGACGCCCCGTGATGGCGGCGGGCGAAGGCCGTGGCGACAGGCCGGCAAGAACATGTCCGGACGAAGGTCCGGATCGGTTAAGCGCGTTGTTGGCCCAGATCTGGTGACCTTTGGTCGACAAACCAGGCCAGCTTTTTTTTGGCGGTGCTCTTAGAGCCCGTCCGGAAAGTCTCGGGAGCCGCAATATAGTGTGCGCCTGCACCCGAGTGGCATGCCGTATATGGTGTTCCACAAGGCTTTCCGGACAGACACTTAGGAAAGCGGCTCGGGGATCATTTCGATGGCATGCACCGGGCACTGGTCATGGCACACGCCGCACCCCGTGCAAAGCTCCAGGTCCACGCGGTAGCCCTTGCCTGGTCCCAGCTTGCGGATGGCGTTTTCCGGGCAGGCGCCCTGGCAGCCATCGCATTCATAGCAGTTGCCGCAGGACAGACAGCGCGCCGCCTCGTAGCGCGCTTCCCCGAGCGTCAGGCCACCGACCACCTCGCCGAAGCCGCTGACGGCCTCGTCGTGGGACAGATGGGGCTGGGCGCGCGGGTCGGCCTCCACGTAGTAGGGCACCTTGAGCGCGGCAAAATCCACGCTCGGGTTGCGGGGCAGCTTACGGTAGATGCCGCCGCGCAGCCAGGCATCGATACAGTTGGCGGCCATCTTGCCATGGCCCACGGCGATGGTAACCGAGCGTTCCGAGGGGACCATGTCGCCGCCGGCGAACACGCCGGGCGCGCCGGTCATCATGCGCTCATCCACCCGCACGGTGCCGTCACGGCTGAAACTGACCCCAGGGACCGATCGCAGGAAGGTGGTGTCGGTATCCTGGCCAAGGGCCAGGATCAGGTCGTCGGCCTCGATCACCTCCGTCTCGCCTGTGGGACGCGGGCGGCCGCGATCGTCCAGTTCCATGATCTCCACCGTCATGGTGGTCTGGTCCATGCTTTTGATGGCCCGCAGCCAGTGAATTTGCACGCCCTCGTCCAGGGCTTCCTGAGCCTCGAAGTCATGCGCCGGCATGTGGGCGCGGTCGCGGCGGTAGACGATGAGCGGGTCATGGCCCAGTCGGCGCGCCACGCGGGCGGCGTCCATGGCCGTGTTGCCGCCGCCGTAGACGGCCACGCGGCGTCCCAGGCGCGGGGCCGCGCCGGCCTCGACGCTTTTCAGGAACGAGACCGCGTCCAGCATGGGGGCGGCGTCGCGGGCCGGGATGTCCACGCGCTTGGACAGATGGGCGCCGACGGCCACGAAGACGGCATCGAAGTCGCCCTTGATGCGCTCGGCCTCCAGGTCGGTGACCGTGTGGCTGAGCCTCAGTTCCACGCCCAGGTCGAGGATGCGCTGGATCTCCGCGTCCAGCACGTCGCGCGGCAGGCGATAGGCCGGAATACCAAAATGCATCATGCCGCCGGCGACCGGCCCGGCTTCCAGGATGGTCACGGCGTGCCCACGGCGTGCCAGATGATAGGCCGCCGACAGGCCGCTGGGGCCGCCGCCCACCACCAGAACGCGCTTGCCGGTGGGCTCGGCGGGTGGATCGAAACGCCAGCCCTGGCGCAACGCCAAGTCCCCGAGGTGCCGCTCGACCGCGTGAATGCTGACCGAGGCGTCGAGGTCCTGTCGATTGCAGGCGTCCTCGCAGGGGTGATAGCAGACCCGCCCGTGCACCGCTGGCATGGGGTTGTCCTGAACCAGGCAACGCCAGGCCGCTTCGTCGTCACCCTTCTGGACCAGCGCTAGCCAGGCCTGGATGTTCTCGCCCGCCGGACAAGCTTGGTTGCACGGCGGCAGATAACTCACGTATGCCGGACGGCGAACCCGCTCAGGGCCGGTGCGCCGCTCGTGCCGCAAGTCCAGCGGATGTGTCATGTCCGCCGGGCGATGGGTGGGGGCCTGTCCCATGACGTGTCCTTCCCGGATGTCGTGATGCCTTGGGGCATCGTTCTTCGGTCGCTGGTCTTCCCGAGCGCCGGCCCGTCCGCGCGGACCATCGCCATGGTACCTAAAACTGAACCGCGAACCAGGGTATTTCCGGGCCGATCCGCGGGCGTGGTCTGGCGTCGGACACGGGACATGGAATGCCGCGCCTGCGAAGGGCGCAGAGGGGCGGCTGGCATGGATCGCCGGGCCGACCCGGTGAGACGTGTGGCGGTGCACAATATTTCCGACGCGTGAACGAGGGCGACGCGACAGCATCGGCGGGGTGGTTCAGGTCGCGAGACTCGACGGGTGCGCCGCCCGGAGTCGAGGGGGAACGAGGCCGGGATCGGCTCGCGTGTGCGAGGCCGACCCCGGCCGTTCCGATGGCCGGCCGCGCCGTGTCAGGCGGCGCGGACGTCGGCGAGGTAGCGCTGGACCATGGACTGCAGCGCGGTGGACTGCTCGCCGAGGCTGTTGCTGGCCTGGAGCACGCTGTCGGCGGCCGCGCCGGCCTCGCGGGCGGCATTGGTGACGCCAGAGATGGTTTGCGACACCTCCGCCGTGCCGGCGCTGGCTTCCTGAACGTTTCGGGCGATCTCCTGTGTTGCGGCGTTCTGTTCCTCCACCGCCGACGCGATGGTGGATGTCACCTCGTTGATGCGACTGATGATTCCGGCGATGGAGTCGATCGCCGTGACAGCGGTGTTGGTCTCGCTTTGCACGGCGCCGATCTGTTGGCCGATCTCCTCGGTGGCCTTGGCGGTCTGGCTGGCCAGCGACTTGACCTCGTTGGCCACCACGGCGAAGCCCTTGCCGGCGTCACCGGCGCGCGCGGCCTCGATCGTGGCGTTGAGCGCCAG
>JANQGN010000668.1 GCA_028277295.1 Rhodospira sp. | reverse complement strand
GCCGTGGGCGTGGCGGGGTTATACCAGGACCATGCCGTGATCGGACACCGATGTTCCGCTGTCTTCCGGACCCAGCAGCATCTCGTTGTGTGGGGCGCCCGAGGGGATCATCGGGTAGCAGTTCTCCGATTGATCCACATGGACATCCATCAAAACCGGCCGGTCCACGGCGATCATTTCGCGGATGGCGTCATCCAGGTCGGCGGGTTTGTCCACCACCATGCCGACCCAGCCGAAGGCGTCGGCCAGCTTGACGAAGTCCGGCAGGGCATCGCTGTAGCTTTCCGAATAGCGGCTACCGTGCAGCAGCTCCTGCCACTGGCGCACCATGCCCATGTACTGGTTGTTGAGGATGAACACCTTTACAGGAAGGTTGTACTGGGCGGCCGTGCCCAGTTCCTGCAGGTTCATCAGGAACGAGGCCTCGCCGGCGATGTCGATGACCAGGGACTCGGGGTGCGCGATCTGCACGCCCAGGGCCGATGGGAAGCCGTAGCCCATGGTGCCCAGGCCCCCCGAGGTCATCCAGCGGTTGGGCTGCTCGAACTTGTAGAACTGCGCCGCCCACATCTGATGCTGGCCCACCTCGGTGGTGATGTAGGTGTCGCGGTCCTTGGTGTGCTCGTAGAGGCGCTGGATGGCCTGCTGCGGCTTGATGATCGAGTCGTTGGCCCGATAGGCAAGGCAGTTGCGTCCGCGCCACGCGTCAATCTGGCCCCACCACTGGGCCAGGGCCTTCTGCGACGGGCGGACCTGCCGGGCTTTCCACATCCGGATCATGTCTTCCAGCACGTGGGCCACGTCGCCCACGATGGCCACATCCACGGGCACGTTCTTGTTGATGGACGACGGATCGATGTCGATGTGGATCTTCTTGGCGGTTGGCGCGAAGGCGTCCAGCTTGCCGGTGACCCGGTCATCGAATCGGGCGCCGACACAGATCATCAGGTCGCAGCCGTGCATGGTCATGTTGGACTCGTAGGTCCCATGCATGCCCACCATGCCCAGGAACTGCTGGTCGCTGGCCGGGTAGGCGCCCAGGCCCATCAGTGTGCTGGTGATGGGGAAGCCGGTGGAGCGCACGAAGGTGGTCAGCAACTGGCAGGCGTTCGGACCCGAGTTCACCACGCCGCCGCCGACGTAGAAGATGGGGCGTTCGGCCTTGCCCATCATCTCCACGGCGTGCTCGATGGCCTGGATGTCGCCCTTGAGTTGCGGCTTGTAGGAGCGATGCTTGACGCGCGACGCCGGGACGTAGGGCGCCTTGGCCATGAGGATGTCCTTGGGCAGGTCGATGACCACCGGGCCGGGTCGACCGCTGGCGGCGACCAGGAACGCCTCATGGATGGTGCGCGCCAGCGCATCCGACTCTTTGACCAGGTAGTTGTGCTTCGTGCACTGCCGGGTGATTCCGGTTGTGTCGGCCTCCTGAAAGGCGTCGTTGCCGATCAGGAAGGTCGGCACCTGGCCGGTCAGGCAGACAACCGGGACCGAGTCCATCAGCGCGTCGGTGAGGCCCGTCACCGCGTTGGTGGCGCCGGGGCCAGAGGTCACCAGCACCACGCCCACCTTGCCGGTGGAGCGGGCGTAGCCCTCGGCCATGTGCACGGCGGCCTGCTCGTGACGTACCAGAATGTGGCGGATGCGGTTTTGTTTGAAGAGGGCGTCGTAAATGGGCAGGACGGCGCCGCCGGGGTACCCGAAGATGACCTCTACGCCCTGGTCGGCCAGGGCCTTGAGGATGACATCGGCGCCGGTCAACTGCGTCTCGGACATGGTACCGCATCCTTCCATACAGGTCGGTATGGCGGCGACAAGGGCATGCGCGATGCCGGGTCGCCGCCGAAGGGTCGAGCCCCCCCGCTCGCCGTGCCTGGCCGGGGTCGAGGTCTGCTCGCGTCTCGGGCGAGCGTGATCGAGTCCTGGGGCACGCCGAGTCCCCGGCCGTCTGTGGGAGGGGGACATCACGGGGGACGATCCCGGGGCCGGCGCGCGTGGGCAATACACCACCGTCGCGCCACATGGGCCCGGGGAGCGACACCCTAG
>JANQGN010000634.1 GCA_028277295.1 Rhodospira sp. | reverse complement strand
CCTTCAGGTCGGCCAGGTACTTGGTAAAATCCATGTCGAAAAAGGTTTCCGGCTTGGCCATGATCCTTCTCCTTTGAAGGCGCAGGGTGGGGAACTGGTTGCACCGGACTATACCGGCGCTTCTCGGTCCACCCTATGCGGACCGTACCGACCTGTCAACGGATAAATTGTGCAGTGCACAAAATCGTCATGCGGACGCAACGCCGCGCGAAATGCCCGTTGGGCGCGTGTCTTCACGCCGGGGATGGGTCGCCGCCGGCGACGCCCTGGCCAGACCCGGTCTCGTCGCCGCCGTCGGCGCGCCGGGTGCCTTGACCGCCGTCCGATCCCTTGCGGTCCTCGGCGCGCTGGTCGCGTGGTCCACAGCAACAGAAACACGCCCGCCACGGGGTACCGCGACACAGGGTGTTAACGACGCTTTCGGCGCGATCCAGGCCCTTGTCGAGGGCGGCCATGGTGGTGGCCATGTCGGCGCTATCGTCCTTCGCCCAGGTGCGCATGGTGCTCAGGTACACCGCCGCGAGGCCCTTGCGCGCCGCCAGCCCGCCAAGGCCATCAGCGGACAGGCCGGTCGCCTCCAGCGCCAGGCCCATGGACTGGTAGACCCCCTGCATGGAGACCACGAACGTCACCGGGTCGGTGGGCAGTTCGCGAATGATGGCCGCCACCCCGGGGCGCAAGGGGGTGAGCGCGTCGTAGCGCCGCATCAGCATGTCGAACAGCCGGTCGCGCGGGGTGTCCGTTTCGGTGAAGCCCAGCGCCTCGTCCAGCATGGCGGCATCCACCCTGCGGCCCATGGCCCGCAGCACCTCATTGCGCGAGCCGAGCACGCGCAACGCTTCATGCAGGGGAACGCCGGCCCGCTCGGCGATGGTGGCCATGGTCAGGCGCCGCCAGCCCTTTTCCCCGGCCAGCGCCAGGGCCGCGTCGATCAGGCGATCCGTCACGCTGCCCGTGGGGGTCTCGGACTCCAGGTTGTCATGCTCTGCCATGATCGCCTTCCGTGTCTGCCTGGGTGAGGACCGCGCCGAGGTCGACAGGGACCTCGCCGCCATCCGACACCGATTTGGGGGTCAAGGCCAGACGATGCAAGCCGGAACACATGAAATCACGGGTTTGCGGTCCCCTTCACCGGGATGCCAGCGGTCGGACAGAGTACGCGGGCAAGACGGGGTGGCCGGCCACCTCCCGGGCCGCGATGCGGCGTGCGCATCGTGGCTTGGTGTATTATTGCGGCGCGTGGAAGCCGGGCGGGATGGCATGAGGGGACCGTGTTCTCCGCCCCGTGCCATCCCCTCCCATTCGGTCCCATTTTCGTCCTGTCACGGCCTGGGGGGACGCCGGAACCTGCGTCCGTCCGCCAGGCGCGCGGCCTTCGGGTTGCCTCGTCGAGGCACCGTTCGGGTCGGGGTCAGAACCGGGCGGCCAGTTGCAAGCCGAACTCGCGCGGCGGGCCCAACTGGGCGCCAACGTAAGCGTTGGCGTAGGTCTGATAGAGCTCATCCGTGAGGTTGCGGCCGTAGATCCCGACCGTGACACCGAAATCGGTCTCGTAGTTAAGGGCCGCGTCGAGCACCGTGTAGGACCCCTGACGGAGGTCGTTGACCTCGTCGAAGTAGTGTTCCCCCACATGACGGAGCGTCATGCTCGGCTGCCATTGCCCGCTGTCGCCCAAGTAGCCGGTCCAGGAGGCCCGAAGGCTATAGATGGGCGCGTAGGGCACACGATGGCCGTCATGGGGGCCGCTGGTGAATCGGCTGTCGTTGACCATGCCACCCACGGAGATCTCGTGATCGTCAAAAAGCACGACGCCGGTGCTCACCTCGATGCCCAGGCTGCGCGCGTCCCCCATGTTGGACAGGGTCGCCATGCCTTCCGGCCCGACGTAGCCCTGAACGTCCTGGCTCTCGATGCCGTACAGCGTGATCTCGGCTCGCCGCGTGCCGTCCTCCGACCGGTACTTCCACCCGGTCTCGATGCTGAGGGCCGTTTCGGAGTCGTAGCTCGCCGTGTCCAGGACGCTCGTGCCCGGCTTGTTGAAACCACCCGGCTTGTAGCCCCGGCCGACCCCGGCCCAGATCCGGTGTTCCTCGGTGGGCAGGTAGGCGATGGCGGCATGGGGGGTAATGGCCCAGAAGGTGGCGTCGTTTTCGTGATCGACGTTGGCGCCGGTCTCGTCGGGAATGGTCATCAGGGAGTCGGCCTTCTCCCAGGCGACGCGGGCGCCCGCGCTCAGTTCCCAGTGCTGGCCGAGGCGGTAGGTGCCATCGGTGAACACGGCGTGGGTGACCATCTCGTTGTCGGATAGCGGGCCGCCCATGTTGGCCAGCCCGGTGCCATAGTCCACGTCCTGGTATTTGTAGTGCTGCTTCTGGCCGCTGTAACCGAACAGGATCGACAGGTCCGGACCTTCATAGGTGGCGCGCAGCTCGCCGTACAGGCTATCCTGATACTCCTCGGTGTCGATCCCATAGCTGCCGAAGGTGCGGTCCAGGTCCATGCGCTGCCAGGCGACGATTCCCGTCATCGACCAGCGGTCGGTCAGGTCAACGGTGGCGTCGAAGCTGATGTCGTCAATGCGGCGGTCGATCTTGGGCGTCTCGACCACGGGATTGACGCGATCCCGCGACAGGTCGTCGAGAGGGACGTAGTACTCCTCCTCCGACCGGTAGCGTTCGGTCCCGATCTTCAGGCGGGCCTCGAGCGGCAAGGTGGTGGGCAGGTAGTGCAACGAGATCCGGCCGCCGGTGACGCGGCTTTCGTCCACATTCTCGCGGCCGCGGTCCGGGTCGTCGAGGGAGCCGCCCTCGATGGCGTCGTTGGCCATGCCCTGAATGGCCCACCCCGCCCAGATGCCACTGCTGGCGCCGCCGGACACGCGATGGCCCCGGCTGTGGACCTCAAGGTTGGTCCAGGCCTCGGGCTCCTCGCCCGGCAGGGCGCTTTCCACGTTGATAACGCCGCCCAGGGCGCCGCGCCCATAGACGGCCCCCTGTGGTCCCTTCACCAGCTCGACGCGATCGACGTTGCGCAGCGACTGCGCATAGGCATGCGGCAACTGGGGCACGCCGTCCACGTTCAGCCCCACCGCCGGGCCGTAGAAGTCCGACGAGGACAGGCCGCGCAGGGTGAAGTTGTTGTAGATGCGTGAACTGCGCCCCATTGACTGCAGTTCCGGGAAGACCGCGTTGAGGTCGTCGGTGCCGGTGATGCCTTCCCGGACCAGGTCCTCGCCCGTTTTCACGTTGACGCTGCCCGTCACTTCGAAGTCCGACTGCTCGCGTTTCTTCGCCGTCACCGTGACGGGATCGAGCGTGATGGTCGCCGCCGAGGAATCGGGGCCGGAGCCCGTCGTCTCCTGGGCCAGGGCCGGCATGGCCGTGGCCACCAACAAGAGTGGGTAGCCGACGCGAAAGGGGCCTCGCATGAAGTTCTCCTGCTTCTCGGTTCTCTCAATGGTGGAGGAGTAGACCAAACGGGTTTCTAAGAGTGATTGACGCAAGACGGCGCACCGGGCCTCACCTGTGGATGTCCTTGCTTTTCTTATAACCTTGCGAGTAACTAGCAGTCGCAGGTGAGGGGCGTCTAACGATAGCCCGCCGAAATTTGTGGATTCGGGACGAAAATCGATGGATCTGGGTCAGGGACCGCACACTTCGGCGGAGCGAGGCTTGCGCGACATTTGCGACTACAGGATGTGGCCGTCGGTATCTGTTCCCCCGGCGTGGACCCGCGCCGTGCGTATTCGGGATCTGCCTGATGACATCACCATCTGCACCTTTAACGGCAGCGCGGACACGGAATGGACCCTGAGGGGCGAGGCGCCGCCGATGGTCTGCGTCGGTGTCCTGCTGGAGGGCTTTCTGGACATGGCACCGGCACGGGGAGCCGGCCTGACCTTGGGGCCGGGAACCGTCCTGTTGCACGCCGCGGACCGGCCGGTGGCGGGTCAGGATGTCCTGCGCGCCGACGGTGCCCTGCGCCTGGTCGATGTCCGCTACGCGCCCGAGGTGTTCCTGCCGGTGGTGGCCGACTGCGCGCGCTCCGTGCTGTGCGACGCGATCCTCCCGGACGTCCGCGCCGGCCCGGCGCCGGCCATTCTGCATCCCATGCCCGCCTCGCTGGCGGCGCAACGGACCGCCAACGAGATCCTGACCTGCGATGGAGTCGAGGACCCGGTGCGGGCCTTGTATCTCCGCGCGAAGGCCCTGGAACTGCTGGCCATCGTCCTTCGGGACACGATGCCCGCGTCACACGGGCCGTTGCCGGCGCGGGACCGGAAACGGATCGCGATGGCCCGAACGTTGCTCGAAGACGGGTACGACGAGCCCTGGACGACGGCGCGACTGGCTCGCCGGGTCGGACTGAGCGAGAAAAAGCTCCAGACCGGGTTCCGCCTGGTCGTCGGGATGTCCGTGCACGCGCATCTGCGGGCGGTGCGGCTGACGGCCGCCATGGCCATGCTGGACCAGGGCCAGAGCGTGACGGAAACCGCCTATGCCATCGGGTTCTCCAGCCTCAGCCACTTCAGCAAGGCGTTCAAGGATCACACGGGACAGTCGCCGCGCGATTGGGC
>JANQGN010000568.1 GCA_028277295.1 Rhodospira sp. | reverse complement strand
GGTGCGCAGGATGGCGATGTCCCGGGCCTTGTCCTTCACCAGCATGATCAGGCCGGAGATGATGTTGAAGGCGGCCACCAGGATGATCAGCGTGAGGATCAGGAACATCACGTTCCGCTCCACCTGGAGCGCGTTGAAGAAGGTGGCGTTGGTCTGCCGCCAGTCGCGTAGCCGTATGCCCTGGTTCAGGGGGGTGATGACGATGGCGCCGCCGACGTCGCGTACCCGGTCCGGGTCCTCGACCGTGACGTCCAGGTAGCTCACCTGGTCGGGCATCTGGAAGTAGACCTGGGCGGCCTCCAGCGGCAGGAAGACGAAGCCGAGGTCAAACTCGTACATGCCCACCTCGTAGAGGGCGGCGATGGTGTAGGTCTTGATGCGCGGCACCGAGCCGAAGGCGGTCACCCGGCCCTTGGGGGAAATCAGCGTCAGGCTGCTTCCCAGGCCGAGCCCCAGGCGCTCCGCCAGGCGGGTGCCGATCATCGCCGCGTCGCGGCCCGTCAGGTCGTCCAGCGAGCCCGCCACGATCGCCTCGGCCAGCGTGGCGCGCTCGGCCAGCCGGTCGGCGGGCACGCCGCGCACCATGGCGCCCCGGCTCTCGCCATGGCTGGTGACCATCACCTGCCCCTCGACGGTGGGCAGGACGGAGACCACGCCGTCGGCGCCGCGCACCTGGTCGGCCAGCGCGTCGTATTGGCTGATCCCTGGCCCGGCGCCGTAGACGGAGATATGGCCGTTGAACCCCAGGATGCGGCCCATCAGGTCCTGGCGAAAGCCGTTCATCACCGCCATGACGATGATGAGGGTCGCCACGCCCAGGGCAATGCCTGCCAGGGAGAAGCCGGCGATGACCGAGACGAAGCCCTCCTTGCGGCGGGCGCGCAGATAGCGCAGCGCCATCATGCGTTCAAAAGCGGAGAACATGGGGGGGACCTTCGATGACCAGGACGTTGTCTCGTAGGGTGCGTTCGACGGCCGTCCCCTGGACGCTGGGGACGGCCGACAGCGCACCAGGGGCGGAGGATTATCATGGTGCGCTGCAACCCGGCCGTTTCCCGCAGGAAAACGGCCATTCTTGAGAGAAGGTCCGCTTCGTTTGCGAAGCGGACCGGCGATGCGAGCGCACCCTACGACTCCACTCAGGATCCACGGGGGCGGCGGGATGCCGCCCATCCACCCTACACCGGCATTCGACCGTGGCGGAATTCAGCCCGCCAGACGCGCCAGCGCGCTCTCGACGGAGATCTCCTCGCGTGCCCCGGTGGCGCGGTTCTTCACCTCGACGACGCCCTTGGCGACGCCCTTGGGCCCCACGATCACCTGCCAGGGCAGGCCGATCAGGTCCATGGTGGCGAACTTGGCCCCGGCGCGCTCGTCGCGGTCGTCATAGAGCACGCGGTCCGCCCCCAGGCCCTCGTAAAGGCGGGCGCAGGTCTCGTCCGTCGCCGCGTCGCCCGGCTTCAGGTTGATCAGGCCCACGTGGAACGGCGCCACCGACTCTGG
>JANQGN010000148.1 GCA_028277295.1 Rhodospira sp. | reverse complement strand
TAAATGGACAATCCTCATCCTGAGCACCCAAAGGGTGCGAAGGATCTCCAACGGAAACGAGCAACCTAACGGATCTGTCATCCGAGTTCAGAGCCCTGGCGCCGCCCCGCCGTGCTTTGACACCCGGCCGCTCGGTCGCGCACACTCGCGGTATCGACCGTGGCGCGCGGAGAAGCGCCGCAGCTAGGAGAGTTCGCCCATGCCGCCCACCCCTCCGAGGTCCTCCGGGATGCCAGACGACACCGCCCTGGTCATCATCGACGTACAGGTGGACTTCTGCCCTGGCGGCGCCCTGGCTGTGAACGACGGCGACGCCGTGGTCCCCGTTGTCAACCGCCTCGCGGACCGGTTCTCGACCGTGGTGCTGACCCAGGACTGGCACCCGCCGGGCCATTCCTCCTTCGCTTCCGCCCACGCGGGCGCGGCGCCCTTTTCCATGGCCGAGATGCCCTATGGTCCCCAGGTACTGTGGCCCGACCATTGCGTCCAGGGCACCCCTGGCGCCGCGTTCCATCCCGACCTGGAGGTGACCCGGGCGCAGATGATCGTGCGCAAGGGGTTCCGGCCCGGCATCGATTCCTACTCAGCGTTCTTCGAGAACGACCGCGCGACCGCCACTGGCCTGGCCGGGTACCTGTCGGACCGGGGACTCCGCCATATCGTCCTCTGTGGCCTGGCGACGGACTTCTGTGTCGCCTATTCCGCCATGGACGGCCGTAAGGTCGGCCTGGCCGTGACGCTGGTGGAGGACGCCTGCCGGGCCATCGACCTCGACGGCTCGCTGGACGCGGCCATGAGCGACATGCGCGGCGCGGGCGTGACGCTCGCCACCGCCGAGACCCTGGCCGGGTGAGCGGGCCCGGCACCCCCGCGGCCCGGCCGGTGCGCAAGGTCTTGGAGGCGACCGCCGCTCAGCCCGACCCGTCGGCCTCGTAGACCGCGTCCACCGGGATGTGCAGGCCGTTCAGCAGCGCATTCAGGCGCGATGCCGTGCCGATGACGCGCAACAGATCGGCGTGCTCGGCCTCGGTCATGCCCTTGGCCCTGGCCGCCGCCGTGTGCGAGTGGGTGCAGTAGTCGCAGCCGTTGGCGATGGACACCGCCACATAGACCATTTCCTTGGTCTTCGGGTCCAGCGCCGAGGGCGTGGCCATCACCGCCTTGATGTCCGCCCACACGCTTTCCAGCAAGGCGGGGTCGAAGGCCAGATAGCGCCAGACGTTGTTGATGAAATCGGTGTTCCGCGTGGCGCGGATATCGTCGAACACCGCCTTGACGCGCGGATCGCTCTCCGGGTCCTGGGGCGGGCGAATGGTGGCCATGGTAGGGTCTCCGATCAATCACGGCGCGGAAGGACACGGGCGCTGGCGGCGCCCGCTACCCCCTCAACTCCGCGCCCGTGGCCTTGGCGACCGCCGCCACCACTTTCGCGCCGGCGGCCTCGATCTCCTCGTCAGTCAGGGTCCGGTCGCGCGGCTGCAAGGTGACGCACAAGGCCACCGACTTGCGCCCCTGCTCCAGGCGCTCGCCCTGGTAGACGTCGAACACCGCCACGTCGGCGATGAGGCCCTTGTCGGCGCCCCTGGCCGCGCGGACCATCGCCTCGGCGGCGACCCCGTCATCCACCAGGAAGGCAAAGTCCCGCTCCACCGGCTGGAAGGCGCTGGCGTTCAGCAGCGGCCGCGCCTTGGTGAGCTTCGGCTTGGCCGCCGGCACCACCTCCAGGAAGACTTCGAAGGCGACCATCGGGCCCTTGACGTCCAGGGTCTTGAGGACACCCGGATGCACCTCGCCAAACCACGCCAGGACCTTCGGTCCCAACTTGAGGGACCCGGAGCGGCCCGGGTGGTACCAGGCCGGCGCCCCCGCCACCGTCTGCAGGCTGGCCACGGGCGCCCCCGCCGCCGCCAGCGCCGCCAGCGCGTCGGCCTTGGCGTCGAAGACATCCACCAGGCGCGGGGCCGTATCCCAGTGACGGGGGCCACTGGAGCCGGCGCGCAGGCCAGCGGCCACCATCGTCTGCTCGCCCGGCTCGCCACCGTCGAACTGCGGTCCCACCTCGAACAGCGCGGCGTTGGGCACACCGCGATCCGCGTTGCGCTGCGCCGCCATGGCCAGATTGGGCAGGATCGACGGCCGCATGGCGTCAAGGTCGCTGCTGATGGGATTGGCCAGGTCCAGCGCGGGCCGACCACCCCCGAACGCCTCGGCATGCGCCCTGGGCAGGAACGACCAGGTCACGCACTCGTTCAGGCCGCGCGCCGCCAGGGTCCGCCGGGCGGTGACCCGCCGTGTCTGCGTCTCGGTCAGCACCGGCTTGGGCATGGGCTCGCGCGGCAGCGAAACGGTGGGAATGGCGTCGTAGCCGCGAACGCGGGCCACCTCCTCCACCAGGTCATGCTCGCCCGTGATGTCCGCCCGCCAGGACGGTGGCAACACGGTCAGCGCGCCATCCTCGTTCTCGCCGATCACATCGCAGCCCAGGTCCGTCAGGATCCGCCGGCACTCGGGGCCGGTCACCGACACGCCGCACAGGCGCCGCACCCGCATCGGATCCAGCGACACCTCGGTACGCCAGGCCGGCACCTGCCCGACGACCATGAGATGGGACGCCTCGCCGCCACACCACTCCAGGATCAAGCGCGTGGCGATCTCGGCACCCGAGACGGCGCTCTCGGGATCGACGCCGCGCTCGAACCGGTAGCGCGCGTCACTGTCGAGGCTCAGGCGGCGGCCGGTGGCGGCGACGCGCCGGGAGTCAAACAGCGCCGATTCCAGGAACACGTTCACCGTAGCCCCGGAGCAGCCCGTATCCAGGCCCCCCATGACCCCACCCAGGGCCTGCGGGCCGGCGTCATCGGCGATCACCACGTCACCGGTCTCAAGGGCATACGCCTTTTCGTCCAGCGCCACGAGGGACTCGCCCGGCCGCGCCAGGCGCGGGTGGATGTCGCCGGTCAGCTTGTCGGCGTCGAACACATGCAGCGGACGGCCGAACTGGTGGGAGATCAGGTTGGTCATGTCGACCAGGGCCGAGATCGGCCGCAGGCCAATGGCCGTCAGCCGATCCCTGACCCACCGCGGGCTGTCGCCATTGGTCACGCCTCGGATGTAGCGGCCGACAAACAGGGGGCACGCGTCACGGGTGGCGTCGTCCAGGCCATGGGTCACCCGCACGGGACTGTCAAAGGTGCCGGGGACGGGCTCGATGGTCAGGGGCTTCAGGCCGCCGATACCGGCGGCCGCCAGGTCCCGCGCCACGCCGCGCACGCCCAGGCAGTCGGCCCGGTTCGGCGTGATGGCGATGTCGATCATCGGATCCAGCGGCAACACGTCGGCCACGCTGGCGCCCAGGGGGGCGCCAGCGGGCAGTTCGATGATGCCGCTGTGATCGTCGCCCAGGCCCAGTTCGCGCGACGAGCACATCATGCCCTGGCTCTCCACGCCCCGGATGCGTCCGGCCTTGAGCACCTGGCCGCTCTCCGGAATGGTCATGCCGGGCCGCGCCAGCACCACCTTGAGGCCAGCGCGGGCATTGGGCGCGCCGCAGACGATCTTCAGGTCCGGCCCCCCATCACCCGTGCGCACGCTGCACAGCTTCAGGCGATCGGCGTCGGGATGCTTGTCGGCGGTCACCACCTCGGCCACGGTGAACGGCGCCAGCACGGTGCGCAGATCGATGATCTCCTCGACCTCCAGGCCGAGCATGGTCAGCCGTTCGGCGATGACCTCCAGGGACGCGTCGGTCTCCAGGTGCTCCCTCAACCAGGACAGGGTGAACTTCATCGCGCCAGCCCTCCATGCAGCGTCGGCACGTCGAGCGCCGCGAATCCGTAGTGGCGCAGCCAGCGCAGGTCAGAGTCGAAGAACGTGCGCAAATCGGGAATGCCGTACTTGAGCATGGCGATGCGCTCCAGCCCCACGCCAAAGGCGAACCCCTGGACCTCTTCGGGATCCAGACCGCAGGCGCGCAGCACGTTCGGATGAACCATGCCGCAGCCGAGGATCTCCAGCCAGTCGTCGCCAGCCCCAATGCGCAGTTCGCCCCCCTTGCGGGAACAGCCGATGTCCACCTCGGCCGACGGCTCGGTGAAGGGGAAGAACGACGGCCGAAAGCGCATGGGAACGTTGTCCACCTCAAAGTACGCCTGCACAAACTCCTGCAGGCAGCCCTTGAGGTGCCCCATGTGCGTGGTCCGATCGATGACCAGGCCCTCGAACTGATGGAACATGGGGGTGTGGGTCATGTCGGAGTCGCTGCGATAGGTGCGGCCCGGCGCCAGGACACGGATCGGCGGCGCCTGACCGAGCATCGTGCGTACCTGCACCGGCGAGGTGTGCGTGCGCAGCACATGGCGCGACCCGTCCTCGCGCTCCGGCAGGAAGAAGGTATCGTGCATCTCCCGCGCCGGGTGACCTGGCGGGAAGTTCAAGGCGGTGAAGTTATGAAAATCGTCCTCGATATCCGGGCCCTCGGCCACCGCGAAGCCCATTTGCCCAAAGATCGCCACGACCTCATCCCAGGTCTGGCTAATGGGATGGATCGACCCGCCCCCCTGCGGACGGGCCGGCAGGGTCACATCGATGTGCTCGCGCACCAGGCGCGCGTTCAGTTCGGCGGCCTCCAGGGCGGCGCGGCGCGCCTCAATGGCCTGAGCGACCGCGTCCTTGAGCCGGTTCATCGCCTGGCCCGCGACCTTGCGCGCCTCCGGATCCATGCCGCCAAGGGATTTCATCAGGGCGGTGATGCGGCCTTTCTTGCCGAGGGCCGAGACACGGGTCTCCTCCAGGGCGGCCAGGTCGGGCGCGGCCGCCACGGCGGCGACAACCTCGGCGCGCAGTGTCTCCAGGTTTTCCATGGATACTCCGGTCGACGGGTCGATGGGGAAACGAAACACGGGCCGTGGAGGCTCGACGTCAGGGGTCGGATACCATCCGGTCGGCGCGAAGAAAAGCCGCTGGACCACGCCACACGGCGCCAGAGGCATGGGAGACATGCGCCCAACGCATGAGGGCCGCCTCCGTCATCGGGGGCGGCCCTTGCGACACGGCGGCCGGCCGGGTCCCGAAGAGAGGGGACCAGGGCCGCGCCAAAGGAGGATGGCGCCTTAGGCGCGCGCCGCCTGGGCCTGCTCGCAAAGCTTGCCGAAGGCGTCTGGCTCGTGCACGGCCAAGTCAGCCAGAACCTTGCGGTCCAGTTCGATCCCGGCCTTCTTGAGGCCATCGATCAGAACGCTGTACGTCAATCCGTGCTCGCGCGCGCCGGCATTGATCCGCTGGATCCAGAGACTGCGGAAATCACGCTTGCGCTGGCGCCGATCGCGATAGGCGTACTGAAGGCCCTTCTCGACCTTCTCAATGGCGATCCGGTAATTGGTGGAATGGCGGCCACGGTAGCCCTTGGCCAGCTTGAGAATCTTCTTGTGGCGGGCGTGGTTGGTGGTGCCGCCCTTAGCGCGGGGCATGGGACGTTCTCCTGACGGACGGAAGGAATCCGGAACGGATGCGAAACCAGGGTGCGCCCTCGGTCATGATCGACAACGACGATCAGCGGCCGTAGGGCAGGAAGTTACGCTTGACGATGGTCGCGTCCGCATCGCACAGGATGAAGGTACCGCGGGCCTGCCGCTTCATCTTCTGGGGCTTGTTGCGCAGCATGTGGCGCTTGTAGGCCACGTTGGCGCGCACCTTGCCGGTGCCGGTCAGTCGAAAGCGCTTCTTCGCCGCGCTCTTGGTTTTCATCTTGGGCATTTGATTGGTCCTTGTGCGGGCCGGGATGAACCGCGCCGCGCCT
>JANQGN010000006.1 GCA_028277295.1 Rhodospira sp. | reverse complement strand
CCTGCTCATCGAGGTGATCTTCAGCCTGGACGGCCTGGGCCTGCTGGGCTTCGAGGCCGTCATCAACCGCGACTACCCGGTGATGTTCGGGGCGCTCTACGTGTTCACCCTGCTGGGCCTGGTGCTCAACCTGATCTCGGATCTGACCTATCACGTGATCGATCCGCGCATTGACTTCGAAACCCGGGAGGTGTGATGCGAGCACCGAACACGGCCCGGCGGTATCGCCGTCCATCAGCGGCGTCGACGCTGTCTGATAAACCCCTCCCCAGCCCTCCCCGTCCCGGGGAGGACGGCCGGTCCGTGCCATCCGACAGGCTCACGAGCCAGCCGATCGGTCGGATGCGACCAGACTCCGCCCACACACATTGGAAAAACTTGGGAGGGAGGTCGGGAGGGGGTCGCGGCGGACACGCGACATCGCAAATGACGGTTCATCGTGAATGGAACGGGTCTCAGAGCGCATGAACGAGAGTGGTGTGCTTTCCGCCTCCGACAGCGGCGTCACCGACACCCCGCGGCCGTCACACGACCGGCTGGGGCCTTTGTGGCGTCGGCGCCTGGCCAACTTCCGGGCCAACAAGCGGGGCTTCTGGTCGCTGTGGATCTTCCTGGCGCTGTTTATCCTCAGCCTGTTCGCGGAGCTGGTCGCCAACGACCGGCCCCTGTTCGTCTGGTACGACGGAGCGCCCTATGTGCCCATCATGGTGGACTATCCGGAGACCACCTTCGGCGGGGACTTCCCCACACCCGCCGTCTACCGCGATCCCTACGTGGCCGACCTGATCGCCGACAAGGGGTTCGCCGTCTGGTCGCCGGTGCGCTTTTCCTATCAGACCGTCAATCAAGACCTGCCGGTGCCGGCCCCGGCCCCGCCCAGCGCCGAGAACTGGCTGGGCACCGATGACCAGGGGCGCGACGTCTTCGCCCGCCTGCTCTATGGCTTCCGGCTGTCGGTGCTGTTCGGACTAACGCTGACGGTGGTCTCGTCGGTGATTGGGGTGGCCGCCGGCGCGGTGCAAGGGTACTTCGGGGGCCTGCTGGATCTGTTTTTCCAGCGCTTCATCGAAATCTGGTCCGGCCTGCCCCAGTTGTTCATCCTGATCATCGTCTCCAGCGTGTTGATCCCCGGGTTCTGGACCCTCCTGGTCGTGCTGATGCTATTCTCCTGGACGGCGCTGGTCGGCGTTGTCCGTGCCGAGTTCCTGCGCGCGCGCAATTTCGATTATGTCCGCGCCGCTCGCGCCCTGGGCATGTCGGACGCCGCCGTGATGGCCAAGCACGTGCTGCCCAACGCCATGGTCGCCACGCTGACGTTCATGCCATTCATCCTGGCCAGCTCCCTGGTCGCGCTCACATCCCTCGACTTCCTGGGCCTCGGCCTGCCGCCGGGCTCGCCGTCGCTGGGGGAACTGCTCCGCCAGGGCAAGGACAATCTGCAAGCCCCCTGGCTGGGCATCGCCAGCTTCATGGTCATCGCCGTGACCCTCACCCTGCTGGTGTTCATCGGCGAGGCGGTGCGCGACGCCTTCGACCCGCGCAAGGGGGTCGCGTGATGGCGGGCGAAACGGTCCTGGAGGTGCGCGACCTGGCGGTCACTTTCGGCCGGCCGCCGAGTCCGGTGGAGGCGGTCAAGGGCGTTTCCTTCTCCATCCGGCGCGGCGAAACCCTGGCCCTGGTGGGCGAGAGTGGCTCGGGCAAGTCGGTCACCGCGCTGTCTGTGCTTCAGCTTCTGCCCTACCCCTCCGCCCATCACCCGTCCGGATCCATCCTGCTCGACGGCCAGGAGATGGTTGGCGCGCCTGATCCTGTGCTGCGCGAGGCCCGGGGCGACAGGGCGGCGATGATCTTCCAGGAGCCCATGACCTCCCTGAACCCCCTGCACGCCATCGGCAAGCAGGTGGCCGAGGTCCTGACCCTGCATAAGGGGCTGACGGGCGCCGCGCTGCGCGCGCGGGTGATCGAACTGCTGACCCTGGTCGGCCTGCCGGACGCCGGGGCGCGGCTGACCGCCCTGCCCCACGAACTGTCCGGCGGCCAGCGCCAGCGTGTCATGATCGCCATGGCGCTCGCCAACGAGCCGGACCTGCTGATCGCCGACGAACCGACCACGGCCCTGGATGTCACCATTCAGGCGCAGATCCTGGACCTGCTGGCGTCCCTGCGCGACCGCTTCGGCATGGCGGTTTTGTTCATCACCCACGACCTGACCGTGGTGCGGCGCATCGCCGATCGGGTCTGCGTGATGAAGGACGGCGCGATCGTCGAGACCGGTTCGGTCGCCGCGCTGTTCGAACACCCGGAGCATCCCTACACCCGGGCGCTCATGGACGCCCAGCCCTCCGGCACGGCGCGCCCGCCGCCGGACAATGCCGCCCCGGTGATCGCCGCCACCAGGCTGAAGGTCCATTTCCCCATCCGCAAGGGCGTGATCCGCCGCACCGTCGGCCATGTCAAGGCCGTGGACGGTGTCAGTCTCTCGGTCCGCGAAGGCCACACAATCGGCGTGGTGGGGGAAAGCGGCTCCGGCAAGACAACCCTGGGCATGGCCTTGCTGCGGTTGCTGTCGTCGAGCGGACCGGTGACCTTCCTGGATCGGCGCATCGACGGCCTCTCCTGGCGGGCCATGCGGCCCTTGCGCCGTCAGATGCAGGTTGTCTTTCAGGACCCCTTCGGCTCGCTCAGCCCGCGCCTGTCCGTCGGCCAGATCATCGGCGAGGGCTTGGCCGTGCATCGCATCGGCGTCGACGCCACCGCGCGCGAGACCATGGTGATCGACGCCCTGCGCGAGGTGGGCCTCGACCCCGAGACCCGCCACCGCTACCCGCACGAGTTCTCCGGCGGCCAGCGCCAGCGCGTGGCCATCGCCCGCGCCCTCGTCCTGAAGCCGCGCTTCCTGGTGCTGGACGAGCCCACCAGCGCGCTCGACGTCTCGGTTCAGGCGCAGATCGTCGACCTGTTGCGCGACCTCCAGGACCGGCACCGGCTGGCCTACCTGTTCATCAGCCACGACCTGCGCGTGGTGCGCGCCCTGGCCGACGACATCCTGGTGATGAAGGACGGGGTGATCGTGGAGGCCGGCCCGGCCGCCCGGGTGCTGGACGCGCCGGAGACCCCCTACACCCAGGCGCTGATGGCAGCGGCCTTTGACCTGGAGGCGCGCAACGGAGCGAGGAGCGGATGATCGCCAGGAACACAGTCCATATCACCCGCCCCAGCGAGCCGCGCGGCCCTACCGCCCGGCCATCATCGCGGCGATGTCGTCCTCAACGGACGCTATGGGCCGGATGCCGAAGGTCTCCACCAGGGTCTTTGTGACCGCCGGCGACAGGAACCCGGGCAGGGTCGGCCCCAGGCGGATCCCCTTGACCCCCAGCGACAGCAACGCCAGCAGCACCGCCACCGCCTTCTGCTCATACCAGGCGATGTCGTAGGAGATCGGCAGGTCGTTGATGTCGGCGACACCCATGACGTCTTTCAGCGCCTGAGCGATGACCACCAGCGAATAGGAGTCATTGCACTGGCCGGCGTCGAGCACCCGGGGTATCCCGCCGATGTCCCCCAGATCCAGC
>JANQGN010000711.1 GCA_028277295.1 Rhodospira sp. | reverse complement strand
CTGTGCGCATCCTGCGCGGCCCGGAGACCGCCCGCGCCCTGCTCATGGGCTTCCCCGACACCACCGCCGCCGCCGACACCGTGGCCGCCATCATCGCCCAGGGAATCATTCCCGCCGGCCTGGAGATGATGGACAAACCGGCCATCCACGCCGCCGAGGACTTCGTCCACGCCGACTACCCGCTGGATGTCGAGGCGTTGCTGATCTGCGAACTGGACGGTCCGGAGGCCGAGGTCAACCACCTGATCGAGCGCGTCGCCGCCATCGCCCACGACAACCGGGTTGTTTCGCTGCGGACGTCCACCAGCGATCAGGAGCGCGCCCTGTTCTGGGCCGGGCGCAAGGCGGCTTTCCCGGCGGTGGGGCGCATTTCGCCCGACTACCTGTGCATGGACGGGTCCATCCCGCGACAGGCGCTGCCCCGGGTGCTGACCCGCATGACCGAGATGTCCGGCCGCTACGGCCTGCGCGTGGCCAACGTGTTTCATGCCGGCGACGGCAATCTGCATCCGCTGATCCTGTTCGACGCCAACCGGCCGGGCGAACTGGAGCGGGCCGAGGCATTCGGCGCCGACATCCTGCGCCTGTGCGTGGAGGTGGGCGGCGTGCTCACCGGCGAGCATGGCGTCGGCGTGGAGAAGCGGGACCTGATGGGCACAATGTTCACCGAAACCGACCTGGCCCATCAGCAGCGTCTGAAATGCGCCTTCGATCCCGGGCAGTTCCTGAACCCGGGCAAGGTGTTTCCCACCCTGCACCGCTGCGCTGAACTGGGGCGGATGCGCGTGTCCGGGGGGCAGGTTCCGTTCCCTGATATTCCGAGGTTCTAGGATTCGTGATTCCATGAGCCAGACCTACCGTCCCGACACGCCTGAGCAGGTGGCCGACCTGATCACCTGGGCGCTGGCCGCGCCCATGCCGCTGGACCTGCGCGGGCACGGCACCAAGGCCGCGCTGGGCCGGCCCACCAACACCAGCCATGGGCTCGACCTGAGCGGGATCGCGGGGATCGTCGACTACGCGCCCCAGGAACTGGTGATGACCGCGCGGGCGGGGACGTCCATGCGCGAGGTCCAGGCCGCCCTGGACGCCGCCGGGCAGATGCTGGCCTTCGAGCCGCCAGACTGGCGCGCGCTGCTGGGCGAGCCCCATGGGCCGGACGACCCGCCCGGCACCCTGGGCGGGCTGGTGGCCTGCAACCTGGCGGGCGCGCGGCGGATTTCGGCGGGGGCGGCGCGCGATCACGTGCTGGGCATCGCCGGGGTCTCCGGGCGCGGCGAGGCGTTCAAGTCCGGCGGCCGGGTGGTCAAGAACGTCACCGGTTTTGATCTCTCCAAGCTGCTGACCGGCGCCATGGGCACGCTGGCGGCGCTGACAGAGCTGTCGCTGAAGACCGTGCCCCGGCCCGAGACCTCGGCCACGGTGCTGGTGCTGGACCTGGACGAGGCCGGCGCGGTGCGGGCCATGACCGCCGGCCTGGGCTCGTCACATGAGGTCTCCGGCGCCGCGCACCTGCCGGCAGCCATGGCGGCGCGCTCGGCGGTGACGGCGATCGCCGAGGGTGGACAGGCGGTCACCGCGCTCCGGGTGGAGGGGCCAGACCCGTCGGTGGCCTGGCGCTGCCGGGCCTTGCGCGCGGCGTTGACCGCTCTCGGTCCGACCGAGGCCCCCACGGCGGTCCTCTCCCACGAGGACGGCGCGGCCCTGTGGGCCGAGGTGAGCGACGCCCGCCTGATCGCCGATCCGCCCGAGGCAGTCGTGTGGCGCCTGTCGGTGCCGCCGGCCAGCGGCGCGCGGGTGCTGGCGGCGGTGCGCCATCGGGTGGGCGATGGGAGCCTGATGGGCTGGCAGATGGATTGGGGCGGCGGCCTGCTCTGGCTGGCCCTGGCGCCGACTCCCACCGCCCAGGCCGAGGCCGTGCGCGACGCGGTGGCGCGCCATGGCGGCGGCCACGCCACCCTGATCCGCGCCAGCGCCGACGTGCGCGCCCACGTGCCCGTGTTCGAGCCTCAGCCAGCGCCCCTGGCGGCACTCTCCCGGCGGGTGACGGAGAGCTTTGATCCCAAGGGCATCCTGAGCCCCGGCCGCATGGCGGAGGGACGGTAACGCCATGCAAACCCGCTTTTCCGAGGACAGGCTCGCCCGCGATCCGCTCATCCGTCAGGCCAATGACATCCTGCGCACCTGCGTCCATTGCGGCTTCTGCACCGCCACCTGCCCGACCTTCGTGCTGCTGGGCGATGAACTGGACAGTCCGCGCGGCCGCATCTACCTGCTCAAGGACATGCTGGAGCGGGACAAGCCGGCTAGCGCCAGCGTGGTCAAGCACATCGACCGCTGCCTCACCTGCCTGTCGTGCATGACCACCTGCCCCTCGGGGGTGGACTACATGCACCTGCTGGACCAGGGGCGGGCGCATATCGAGCGGACCTACCGCTGTCCCCTGGGGGAGCGCCTGTTACGAAGGCTGCTGGCGGCGGTGGTGCCCCACACGGGACGCTTCCGCCTGGCCATGCTGGGCGGTTGGTTGACCGCGCCGGTCGCTAGGTGGATGCCGGGCCGGCTTGGGGCGCTGGCCGGGATGGCCCGCAAGCGCCCGGCCTTGCGCGCCGTCACCGATCGGGCGCGGGTGATTCCGGCGCAAGGTCCGGTCCGCATGCGGGTGGCGCTGATGCGCAACTGTGTGCAGCCGGCGCTGGACCCGGAGATCGACGCCGCCGCCATCCGCCTGCTCACCCGCCACGGCTGCGAGGTCGTGCTCGCCGAGGGGCAGGGCTGTTGTGGCGCCGTGGTCCAGCACATGGGCGAGGAGGACAAGGCCCGCGCCTTCGCCCGCGCAAATGTGCGTACCTGGACGACGGCACAGGTGGACCGGGTGGTGATCACCGTGTCCGGCTGCGGCACCACGGTGAAGGATTACGGCCACATGCTGGCGGACGAGCCGGACATCGCCGCCGCCGCCAGAGCCATCAGCGACAAGACGATGGATGTCACCGAGCTTCTGGTCGACCTGGGCCTGACCGATCCGGTGACCAAACCAGACCTGACCGTGGCCTATCATGCCGCCTGCTCGTTGCAGCACGGCCAGCAGGTCAGGACGGCGCCGAAACAGCTCCTGGAGGCCGCCGGCTTCCGCGTCGTCTCGCCCATCGAGCCGCACCTGTGCTGTGGCTCCGCCGGGACCTATTCCATCACCCAGCCGGGTCTGTCCCGGCAACTCCGCGCTCGCAAGCTGGGCAATCTGGGGGCGCTGGAGGCGGACGTGATCGCCGCCGGCAACATCGGTTGCCTCAACCACCTGCGGGAGGGCGACGGCGCGCCCGCGAGCCCGATGCTCCATACCGTGCAACTTCTCGATTGGGCCACCGGGGGGCCGAAGCCGAGGGGCCTGTAGGGCTGGGCGCGCCACAAAGACGCCCCGCAAAAAAAGAGGTTCATCACGGAATTCCGGGGCCCAGACGGGCCAGGACGACCAGCAGGTCTCATTATGGTGTGGCGGCCTTTGATCTTTGACGTCCGACCTCATCTCGTAGGGTGCGCTCGCGCCCCGACCCGCCTTGCTTGCAAGGCGCGCCGACTTTGGTCGGTTCCGTTTCCTGTCGGGGAAACGGCGATTTTGGTTTGTGCCGTTTCCCCGACGGGGAAATGGCGGGGGGCGCAGCGCACCGTTTAGAGGAGAGGCGGTGCGCTGCCGACCACATCCGTGGCCGTCGAGCGCACCCAACGATCAGAGCCGGAGTCATCGGCACGTGCCGCCGGTACTGGCCCATCCTGAGAACGGCTGCAGGACGACGTGGGCTCTTGACGGCTTGATCCAAGGCCCCCTCTGGCGTCGCGATTGAGGCCTGCCCCCCCTCCCGACCTCACCCATAAATGGGGGACGGGTCCGGGGCCACGAGACGCCGGCCGGACTCCCTCCCCATGGAATGGGGAGGGTTGGGGAGGGGTTGTCTCGGTGGATCGCAACCGACCCAAACTCCACCAACCCCGATTTTCCGTGATGAACAAAAAAAAACCCGGGGTGTTCGCCAACACCCCGCGGGCTTGCACATCTGCTTTCCCTGCCGGACCCGGAGAGTCCGGGCGCCGACAGGGGAATACGGTGGCTGTTACGATCCGTTCTCGGCCTTCTTCTCCTC
>JANQGN010000543.1 GCA_028277295.1 Rhodospira sp. | reverse complement strand
TTTCCGGACAGACACTGAGGGAGGGAAACGACCGAAGGATCTCCATCGCGTGCTCCGGTCCTCTCGGAAGGCGCTTCTTAAACGATCGTCCATCCGAGGTCTGAGCCCTGCGATCCGCCCTACGGGAACGCGCAGCGCACCACACCGATTTCCATGTACCCACGGCGGCCCGCCGCAAGGGCGAAGTGATACTCGGACTCGCCCACGACAATTTTATGGGACAGCGGGAGCGTTCCCTCAATGATGGATGGATTGGCGCCCCGCTGCTCGAAGCGCACGCGCACGGGTCGCAGAGGATCGAACCAGTCCTCCGGCCGATTGCGCTCGTCGGTGGCGGTCTGGCCTTCGGCCCACAGGATCACGCGGCCATCGGCGACGTCCAGGGATCCGGCCGCCTGACGCTTGCCGGGATGGGCCACGTCCAGGAGCCTGGTTGTTGGTGCCTCGTCGCAGTGCATGGGGCGCGCGCCGGCCCGGATCAGATAGGCGAGGCGATCTGGCTCGGCGCCATGGGCCAGGCCGTCCCGAACCAGGTCCAGCAGCCGCTTTGCCTCGCCGGTGGGCACGTCACGTTCATATCGCGCCTCGGTATAGCGGAGCCGGGCCTGGGCGTCCCTCAAGTCAACCTCGAGGCTCGCGCGGGCCCTCTCGGTGTGCTTCAGGTCCCCTCGCAGGCTCATGACCTGACCTTCCAGGGTGGCGATGCGCGCGTGAAGGTCGCTGCTCAACACCTGATACCCGTACCAAAGACCGGCGGCGACGACGCCCACGGCGGCGGCGCTGAGGAACAGGGTCAGGATCGGACGACCAGAGCGCCGGCGGCGGCGCGGACGACCCAAAGGCATAGGGTGCACTCGTGCGAACGAAAAGGATGTGGAGACGCGCGCCCGGGGCGCGGGCCGCCAGGACCGAGCCGATCTTGGCGATCCGGGATGGTCCCGTCAATCCGGGTGGGTCGCGTGGCGTCAGGGGGGCGTCGGCTGGCGAGCCTCCAGCCGCGCCTGGCGCCGGCGCGACAGGCGGAGACTGACCACATAGCCGGCGAAGCCGCTGATCACCACCCAGGGCATGGAGCCCATCATCAATGGCAACCCCCAGCCCTGGACGATGTCCGCGGTGTAGGCGGTGAACACCTCCCAGAACCCGGCGTCCTCGGCGAACGTTCCCTGCCACAAGGCCACGAAGCTATCGTAACCGGACAGGTCATCCCAGTGCCCGAGCATGACCTGTCCGGTGACATAAAATACGTAGTAAAACGGCAGGACCGTGAAGACATTGGTGATCCAGGTCCAGGCCAGACCCAGGACCAGGTTAAAATGCCAGGAAAACAGGCGCGACATGGTTATCCACGTCAGCAGCACGCACAACATTTGTATTCCCACCAACGGGGTCATGGCCCACATGACGCCAATCATCACGCCGCGCGCCGTGTGCTCTGGTGGGTGGCGGCTGCGCAACAGCGGGATGATCAGCCGATAGCGCACCAGACGCAGGCCTTGGCGCCACCAGGAGAACCGACGCGGCGCGAACGGATGCGCCGGCGCCATGGCCTGGGCCGGTCCGGGGGGCAGGGTGTCGTTGTCGGGGTCGGGGTCGCGGTCGCGGTCCATGGTCAGGATCCATGGGTGAACAGGGGATCGGCTCTTGCCGGTCGGGGGATCGCCAACAAACCGGTCCGTGTCCCCCTCTGTGGCGGATATAGCACGGACGGACCGGCGCCGTCAGCGCCGTGGTTGCGGGAGAA
>JANQGN010000468.1 GCA_028277295.1 Rhodospira sp. | reverse complement strand
ACACTGAGGAAGTGAAACGACCGAAGGATCTCCATCGCGTGCTCCGGTCCTCTCGGAAGGCGCTTCTTAAACGATCGTCCATCCGCGTTCGGAGCCCTGCTGGAGCATGTTGCGTGATTTCTGAGTCACCCAACATGCTATAACGATTTGTTTTTCAAGCAAATCGTCCCCAAAAAGATCTTCCAGGGCGATCTGTGCCAGATCGCTCGGGGTTTGCTCTAATTCAACTATTTAGGGTGGAGGCGCGCATGGCCATGGGTGAAAGCAAACCGCTCGGCTTTGTCGGCGTTGTCGTGCGCGGCCTATGGGTGCTGTTCCTTGTTTTTGCAACCTATAACTTTAGCGGTTATTCATACTATCATTGGGTCATGGAAGACCCGGCCTTCGATTGGGCCTTGAAGATGTCGGCGGGGGGCGCGCTGGGACTCGGATTGTATAGCACCCTGGACAATACCCGACGTTCGCTGCATAGAACAGGTCTCGTGCTCACCATTCTGGCCAGTGCAGGTGCCTCATTTTACTTCATAGAGCTGGGTGCCGTCGACCTGGAGAGCTGGGAAGACATTATATTCGCCGTCCAGATCAACTTGGCGATCGTCTGCACGGTCGGCCTGTGCTTCTCCCACATCCATTACCGAATCGGCGGTGTCAAACAGGTGGAGATTACATGATCCCGCAAGGAAGGACGATCGAGGTGTCCCCGCTGGTGTGAGGCAGATGGTTCACGACTTGCCTCATCAGGGTCGTTGGGTTCTAGACCTCTCCCGAGCCCGGGCGGTTGGGCAAGGCGGAGCTGTGATGTTGCAGGATGGCGCCGTCGGGGGCGCCGCCGCCCGGCCCCGGCGGGCGGGTCAGCACAAAGGTGTAGCGCGACGGCACCATCACCGGTTGGCCCTGGGCGTCCACCCAGGAGAACTCGTAAAGCCCGCTCACCGTGACCGGGTCCTGGCCGATCGACGCCAGTTCCGGGCCCATCCGCACCGCGAACCGGGGATGGGCCAGGAGCGTTTGAAAGTACTGGCGGATGGAGGCTTGTCCCTGGCGGGGTTCGGGCGCGGCCGTGGCCAGCAACAGGCCCTGGGGCGCGTAAAGGGCCACCACCCCGGCGACATTGACGGCATTGGCCCGCTCGGCCCAGGCGGACAGGATGGCGCGTGCCGGAACAGCCAGGGTCACCGATCCAGGATCCGCGCCCACGGCGTCGGGGGCAGCGCCACGGCCTGTTCCGCCGCCGGGTCCGGCGGGCTCGCCCCCCATGGGCTGGTGTTCGGGGATCCGGTCGAACCAGCCGCGTGTGCGCCACAGCCAGCCCTCGGCGCGGGGCGCGACGTTTTCCTCGATCATCAGCCGCTTGATCCGGCCATCCACCTCGGCCTGGGGCAGCTGCCCGCCGGCCCGGGCACGGTAGAACTGGCCGATGCGCTCGAACTCCGCGCTGGAGACCCGGCCTGCCCGCCCAGTCCGCGATGGGCGCGCGGCGAGCAGCGCTCGGGTGGCGGCGTCCACATCCACCTGCCGGGCCACGCCGGCGCGGGTCGCCTCCTCTCCCAACAGCCGTTGGGCGGCGGTCATGTCCAGACCGTAGACGTCGACGCCCGCGCGCAGCAAGCGGCGTTCGTCGGCGGTGCGGAGCAGATGGCGGCCATGCAGATAGGTACGCACGAGATCGGGATAGGTGGCCACCGTGGGACGCTCCGCAGGAATGGGGATCGATCGATGGGGATGGGGACACGAGGGTGTCTTCGGTGACCCCTGGCTCAACAGGCCCTAGAGCATGTCGCGCGATTTCTGAATCGCCCAGCATGCTCTCAGTGTCTGTCCGGAAAGCCTTGCAAAACACCACATACGGCATGCGATTCGGGCACGGGCACACACCATATTGTGGCTCCCCAGACTTTCCGGACGGGCTTTAACAATTTGTTTTTCAAGCAAATCGTCCCCAAAAGATCTTCCAGGGCGATCTGTTCCAGATCGCTCGGGATTTGCTCTAGAACGTGGCCTCCAGTCGCGCCGAGACGGCCTTGAACTCGAACAGGATCAGCGCCGTCTGCCACACCAGCACAAATGACATGCCCCAGATGAGCGACTGAGCGATGGCGGTGTTGATGTCGGCCGCCGACCGCTTCGGCCGATACCCCAGATACAGGGCGATCATGGTGGCGCCGAGCACCGAAGGCACGGCCTTGGCGATGATCCAGTCCATGCCAATCATCAGCGGCGTGTCTGGCGGCCACAGACGCTGGAAGTACTGGTCGCGCCAAAGGTGGGGGGAGTCCTGCGGGAAGATTTGCATCCAGGTGCTCATCGATACCCAGGCCGTCGCTCCAACGGCCAGCGTCACCAACACCGTGGCCGCGATCCCGGTGGCGATCAGGACATTGGTCGTCAGATACAGGTTATAGGGGATGTTCAGGTTGCGCATCGCCTTGATCTGATTGCCATGTACCCGATGACCGATGTCCGCCCCGATCAAGGCGACGCTTCGGGTGATCAGCAGGACCGCGATGACCAGGGGCGCCAGAACCCGTTCCTGGGTGAACGCCAGGCCCGCCAGCGTGTCCGAATGGATCACCGGCAGCAGAAGGTCGCGAAACGGCAGATACTGGAAGATGAACCAGGTGGTCACGAAGCCGATGATGACGACGCCCAGGGTCGAGAACAGCAGGCCGGATGGGGCGAGGCAGTGTTCCCAAAGATACCGCCGCAGGTAGGCAAGCACCCATCGTGATCGCACGCGTCTCGGCCGCACGATGCGCCGGAACGAGCGCACCAGCCGGTGCCCATCGCTGGACGCCGAGACCGCCGCGCCCCCAAAGCCGCTCCCATGGCCGCTCCCGAAGGTGCCCAGGACAAGGCTTTCCTCCATGGTCTTGGCGGCACCCGCGTGATGCAACTGGTCATCCAGGTCGCGCAGGTCCGCCTCGACAGCGGGGCCATCGGCGGGCAGCGTTCGCAAGGTGCTGCCGCGGGGGTCAAGCAGCAACACGCGGTCGGCGGCGCCGATCAGTTCGCGCAGGTGGTGGGCGATGATCACCACCGTGATACCGGCCTCGCGGCTCAACAAGCGCACCAGGTCGGTGAGGCGCGCCGAGGCGGCCACGTCCAGGCCCGAGTTGGGTTCGTCCATGAACAGCACCGGGTGATTGGCCAGCAGGGTGCGGGCGATGGCCACACGCTGTTTTTGTCCACCGCTGCAGGCGCCAATGAGCGCGCCGCGGGGAACCCCTCGCAACAACTGGTCGATGGCCTTGGCGACCTCCTCGTCAACGGGGTCGTTGTGGTCGGCGGCGATGGCCAGGTTCTCCGCCACCGTCAGTTCGTTGAACAGGGCGAAGTCCTGGAAGATCATGCCGCCGACGGTGACCGTCTCGCTCGACAGGTCAAAGGTGTGCCCCAGGAACCGCAGCGTTCCCGACAGGCGCCAGCCATCAGCCGCCGGGTCGATGGTGCCGGCGAGCAAGTTCAGCAAGGTGGATTTGCCGCATCCGCTGGGTCCGGTGAGGATGACCACTTCGCCCGGATGCAAGGTAATGTGCGCGTTTTCAAGCAGCCGGAACCCGTTCACGTGCTCAATGGTCAAGTCCTCGACGATGGCGATGGCGGGCTCATCGTTCTCCTCGTCCACGGATGGCGGGGTTTGCATCGCGGTCTGCGTCGGTGTCACGGGGCGATCCTTCCCGTTCCGAGGGGACCTTGGCGCGGCGGTGCCCGGTAGCGGTCGATGTCGATCTTGTAGAGGTCTTGCTCGTGCACCAGAACCACCACCGCGCCCAGGCGATTGATCAGCACATAACGCAGCATCTGGATGGCAAGGGGATCGGTCTCCGTGCGGGCACCGCGCCCAACCACCAGGTCGAACACGCCGGTGGCGAACGCCGTCGTATCCATCTCGATGCGGCGCAGTTCCCTTGCGAACCTGGGATCGTTGACCAGGGACGAGATCAGCGGCTGGAAACGGGGGTTGCGGGTCAGCGCGTCGGCGAAGACATCCGCCGTCAGGGCGCTGATCCGCCAGACCCGCTCATTGCCGGCCAGCCCGCCGGCCAGGTCCAGCAACGCCCGTTGCAGTGTCGGATTGGCGACCATCCGGGCCGCGGCGTCGCGGAACGGACCAGGATCGATGCGGCCCGAGGTGACGAGGCTCCCCAGGGTGTTCCAGTGCGGGGTCAGGGCCTCCAGCACCGCGCGCCGCAACTCGGGCAGCAGGACCGGCATCAGGACCTCTCCCAACGCGTCCACGTCGTCCTGGCGGAGCAAGTCGTTCACCACGCCGTCGATCAACTCCAGGCGCGGATCGGTGCGGATGATCTCCGCCGTCTCGCCGACCAGGGACTTGAGCGCGGGCTTGTATTCCTCGGCGAAGGCGGGATGGCCGAGGATGGCCATGACCTGCGCCTGCACCCGTCGCACCAGGGTTTGCGCGCGCACGGCGATTTCCCCTTTGGAGACGCGCGGTACCGTGGCCCACAACGCCCTGGGATCGGTCGGCAACAGGAACACGGATGTTCCCTCCAGGGCACGCGGCGTCAGGTCCGGAAACAGGATCACGTCCAAGGCGTCCGGAGAGTGCTGCACCGCGCGTCCGACCTGAACGGTCGATCCGTCCGGGCGCATCAGAAACACCGGGAAGGTGCTGTTGCCGGCGGCCTTGGCGAGCCAGGTGGGGGCGGTCACGGTCAGCACCGGGCCGGGGGGCTGAAGCGGCCCACCACGCACGGCGACCACGCCGCAAAGCAGCATGAGGCCGATTAAGGCCGCCGACATCACACCCCCGGCTCGATCCCCAACCTGCACGGGTCCATCCTCGCTCCGGCTTCATAATCGGCGGCGCACGGGTGACCCACCTCGCTGGGTGGTCTCGGGTGGAGTCCGCGCTGCTCATCCGCTGTTCTTGGCGTCTCGCACAGGCCCGCGTGGTCCGCCAGAAACCCACCCTTGCCGCCTCATGAGACAGGGCCTGGCTTTGGTTTGCCAGCCGCGCCAACGCGCGCCGCGCTGCCCACCAGTTCCTCCTCGGCGGTCGCCGCTGGACGGCCGGGCACGCCGCCGGTAACCCAGATTGATTACCGCATCATCGCCCAAAGGAGAACCGTTCTCGCCCAGTTCGTGTCGTTTTCCCGGAACGAGCCGAGATTGGGGCGCCGGTGAGGGGGGTCAGTGCGGACTCGGCGTCTGGCCTTCGAACGGCATATCGCGCGCCGCCGGGGATGGGGCGCGCGGCCATCCAGCGTCCCGGACGTGCAGGATCATGCCCACCGCGCGCTCCAATTCATCGGCAACCCCTTGCAAACGGTGCATGTAGGCGGTCTCTGGTCCCGAGCGCAGCACATCGGCCAGGTCGTTGACGGCCGCGGCCAGTTGGGTCAGGGCCAGGTTGCCGGTGATCCCGCGCAAGGCATGACAAATCTGTCGGGCGCGGTGCAGATCCCCGGCCGCCAGCGCCTCGCTGATGCGCCCGGCGTCACCGGCCCGCTCGATGGCGAAGCGGATGAGGGCCCGGCGGTAGGCGTCGGCGCGCCGCCAGAGGCCAAGGCCGGTTGCCACGTCCGCCACGGGCGTCAGATCCTCAAGGTCATGGGCCGGGTCGGGGCGCAATGATACGGTGATATCGGGGTCGACCTGACCGCGTCCCTCTGGGACAACAGCCTCCATGGTGGCGAACAGTTCGGCGAAGTTAATCGGCTTGGTGACCACGGTGTCCATGCCGGCGCCGATACAGGAGTCCCGGTCCTCCGTCATGACCGACGCCGTCAGGCCGATGACCGGCAGCCCTGGCGTTCCCGGGGGTTCCGCGGCCCGCAGCTCGCGTGTCGCCTGAAGGCCGTCCATGACCGGCATGTGCACGTCCATCAGCACCACGTCGTGGTCACCCTTGGCCAAGGCGTCGAGCGCCGCCGCGCCGTTGCCGACAACCGAAACGGCATGACCCTGTTCGTTGAGGTTTATACAGACCAGTTCAGCGTTCTGCGGCATGTCCTCCGCCAGCAGCACCCGGAACGTGCGGTAGGACAGCAGCCGGGGCGTCTCGCTTGTGAGGGCATTGTTGATACACGCGTCCACGCAGGTCGGTTTGCCAAGGGGCAGGGTGAAAAAAAAGGTACTGCCCTCGCCGAGCACGCTTTCAACCCAGATGTGGCCGCCCATCAGCGTCACCAGTTGTCGGCAGATGGAGGTCCCCAGTCCGGTGCCGCCGAACGCACGGGACATGCCATTGTCGACCTGGGTGAAGCTGTCGAAAATGTCGTCCATCTTGTCGGCGGGAATGCCGATGCCGGTGTCCTCGACTTCAAACTGGACGGTGCCGGCCTGCGCGCCGGGACGCGCCCTGACCGTGATGCTGCCGCGTTCCGTGAACTTCACGGCGTTGCCGATCAGGTTGATGAGCACTTGGCGCAGGCGGTTGCCGTCGCCGGTGAAGCAATGGGGCAACGTGCCGTCATAACGGAAGTCGAGATCCAGACCCTTTTCGATCGCGCCTTGATCCAGAAGGGCGACGGCGTCCCGCACCAGTTGAGGCAAGTTGAAGCACTGTTCCTCCAGTTCCAGCTTGCCGCTCTCCAGTTTGCTGATGTCGAGGACGTCGTTGATGATTCCCAGCAGGTGACCGGCCGAGCGACGCGCCGTGGCCAAGTAACCGGCGGCCGTCTCGGGAAGATCCGAGCGGCGTAAAGTCAGGTCGAGGAAACCCAGGATAGCGTTCATGGGGGTGCGGATTTCATGGCTCATGTTGGCCAGGAACAGGGACTTGGCGGTGCTGGCGTCCTCGGCGTGTCGGCGGGCGTCGATCAGGGCCCGCCGGTCTGCCTTACGCTGGCGGATATCACGGATGAAGGCGGTGTACGTGAGGGCCTCGCCGATCACCATCGTGGTCAGGGTCACTTCGATCGGGATGATGGCGCCGTTGCGATGGCGTCCCTCGCGCTCGATCGGTGTCGCGTCGATGGGCGAGGCGGGGCCGGCTTCGTCCCCGGGAGCCGGGAAGGTCAGATCGGGCACCAGGCGTGACAGGTCCTGGCCCAACAGGGCTTGGGGATCGTGACCAAAAAGAAGCCCGGCGGCCGGATTGGCGCCGGTGATGTGGCCGGTTGCGTCAAGGCTGAGGATGCCGTCGGCGGCGGTCTGCAGGATAAGGCGTGTTCGGGTCTGGCTTTCCTCCAGATCCCGAGTCCGCGCGGCGACGATGGCCTCCAACGTCCGATTTGTCACCTGCAGGTCGGAAAACACGGCATGCACCACGTGGCCCATGGTGTCGAACTCGGCGATTCCGCTGGGGCGATACGGAACAGACTCGCCGCCGTCGACGACCACGGAGCACGCATAGGCGGACATCCGGCGGGCCGGCGCGATCACCAGCCAGCGCAGGGCCAGCATGGCGGCCAGCCCGCCCGCCAGAACGAGAACGATGAACAACCCCAGGGTCTGCCGGTAGGCGCGCGTCAGTTCGGCGAAGGCGTTGGCGTCGACCACGAAGCCCACATCCACAGTGGCGGCGTCGGACACTCTGACGGGGGCGAGAAAGCCGACATGATCGGCGCCGAACTCGATCACCCGATTCGGTGCCGCGCCCGCGAAATCGATACCCCGGGCGCTGTGTCCGGTGGCGGAGTCCTTCGGCGCGGCGCCTTGCAGCACGCCTTTGGCGTAGAGCATCAGGCTTTCAGAGCCCGTGGATCGGCGCAGGTGATGGATCAAGGCCAGGTTGCCCGACAAGGGCAAGCCGTGGATCACATGGGCGACGACCTCGCCGGTGGTTTCCAGGACGATGGGTTCCGATCGGACCAGGGTGGCCGCGTCCCGACCGACCAGACGCCATTGCCGGGTGTGCAGATAGGGCTGCGTGGCGGCCGTGAGCGCGGTGGCGTCATCCACCAGGCCGCCCGCGTCGGCACGCAACGTGCCGCCGGAATCGGTCAGCAGCACGATCCCCGATTCGAGGCCGCTTAAGGGCAAGGATGCCTCATAGAGCGCGTTCGCGGCGTCCCCCCAGCGCGCCGACGCGGCCAGGCGTTGGAGGTCCTGATCCTGAACCAGCAGCGAGATGGCCGATGAGAGCAGGCTGAGTTCCTCCTCCAGCACGACGCCGGCAACCTTGCGGGCGCGCTCGAAGTCCAGCGCCACGGCGGCCGTCAAGTGCGCGCGGGCGGCGGTGTAGTCCACGGCGGCGACGACGCCACCGATCCCCAGCAGCAGCGCCACCTGGATCACCAGGATGAGGGGGCCGAGGCGAAGCCGTCGCCGACGAGGCTTGCCGTCGTGTCTGAGGTCTTTGATCTCAAGGTCGGCCAGGGCTGTCTCCCGCGTTCCGGACCATGCGCGCTTTGTCGTCCCCTGTCTTCGCGGGGCGCCGGGGCGCCGCCACGCGGTGGTCAGTCGCGTGCTCCGTTGGACGCGGCGTCCGGGTTGGAGTACCGGAACGCTTGCGCCCTCATGGCGGCCAGGGCTCGGGGGTCCGTGTCCTGGGAGATGAGCGCGATCTGCCCAGAGTACACCGTCGGGATGTCGGCGCGACGCCCATTGAGATCGAGAATGATGGCATCGGCCATGGCCACACCGCTGTCATCGTTCATCCGCATCACCGTGAAGTCCAGGTTCCCGGCCTCCAGCGCGTCCAGCTCGGGGCCACCGCCCCCCCAGCCGTTGACCATGACCGAGTTCCGCAGGTCCAAGTCCGCCAGCGCGTCGGCGATGCCCAGGGCGATATCCGTGGAACACGCGAAGATGAATCGCAGGTTCGGATGCTGGCGTATCACCGAGCGTGCCGCGGTCCGGGCCTTTTCTCGACTAAAACCAACATAATACGACGAGATCAGGCGGAGGTCGCTTCTTTGTGAAATCACGCGGATGAACGTATCGCCGCGCATCTGGCTGACATATCCGGGTGGGCCGAAAAAAACGGCATATTCGCCCTGGCCCTGGGTGCGACGGATGTATTCCATGGCGAGCAGGGTGCTGCCCGCGGTGTGGTCGAAGCCGACGTAGAGAAAGGGCTGGTAGCCGTCCCACGCCTTTACCGGCGTGGTGATGTTCTGAAGGATAATCTGGGGCGAATCGCGACCCAGCAACCGTTCAATGATCGCCTTGTGCCGCAAGGCGTCCAACGTGAACACGAGATAGTCTGGGTTGTGGCGGAGCATCTCCGCGATAGAGCGTTCCTGCGCGCGGATCTGCGTTCCAGGTTGCGTGAAGAGGGATTCGACCGCGAACGGCACGCCCGCCTGGGTCAGTCGTCGCTTCAGGGACAGCACGCTACGGCGCCAATAGTCCGAAACCTGGTCGCCCGGATACACCACTGAAATGAGGATTGGCCGGTCACCGGACGTTTTCGCGTGTGGGGGCGTATCGTCGCTCACCTGGGCCGCGAAGGTCTCCAACGCCCGGTGCTGGTCTGGGTGGGTGCCGCGAAACTCTTCGAAGGTCCAAACCTGGCCGGCAAAGTCCTCCGCGTGCGCCTGCGGGGCGGTCGCCCCCGCGCACAGGGCGAGGATCATCGCGAGACTCGTCAAGACGTTCATGCCGTTGCCTCTCGTGACCAGGTTGCGGCGATCCGTCACGCCGCGTCCTGCTGCGTCAGCCGGTCGACGGCGCCCCAAGGGTGGGGCGCTCATCCTAAAGGATTGGACAGGGCAAGGCGTTGGTGCGCAAGGCGCTAATACCAACGGTCATTAACCATGACCGTTGAAGTCCGTGGCCGGCCCGCTCCCCCACCCGGCCACCCACGACAGTATGCTTGGGGTGGCCGGGTGGGG